>JAIRRG010000118.1 GCA_031256095.1 Desulfobulbaceae bacterium | reverse complement strand
ATTGGGCAACCTGAAGTACGCCGCAGGGCAAACTCCAGCACAAACGCCAATTTCAAACCAGGCGCTCGCCACCCTGCTGCCGCCCGGAAAGAGCCTGTGGGTCTGCGGTTCGACCCATGCTGGCGAAGAGGAAATCATTTTCGCCGCCTATGACCAGCTGCGCGCCCGCTGCCCCGATGTCTTTTTGCTGCTGGCGCCACGTCGGCCAGAACGCGGCGAAGAATTAGTCAGCTTGGCGAACAAGTGCGGCCTGACTGCCAGATTGCGTTCACAGCAGGGCTTGCTCCAGATATTGTCTGAATCTTCGGGAAATAACCCGCCCTGCGACCTCCTCATCCTCGACAGCATCGGCGAACTGGCTTCCTGCTACTCTCTCGCCGCCGTCGCCTTCATCGGCGGCAGCCTCGTCGCCGAGGGCGGTCATAATCCACTGGAGGCGGCCTGGGCCGGAAAAGCGATACTCTTTGGCCGGCATATGGAAGATTTTTCCGAGATCGCCGCTGATCTCATCGCCACCGGCGCCGCCCGTGTGGTTGCCGACGCGGCGGAATTGATGGCGGCGCTGACGGAAATTTTCACCGATACCGCCACCGGCGAGAAAATGGGGGCGGCGGCTCTGGCTTTGACCACAGCCCGGCGGCAGGGGGTTTTGGCCGGCCATCTTCAGGCCATTGCCCAGTTACTGGCAGCAAAGTGAAGCATGAAGGCGCCGCCGCTGGCCGTTGATTTAATTAGCCTCTTGGCGCTGGCCTTCATCGGCGGTCTTTCTGCCAGCGCCTGGACCGGTGGGCAAGACTTCAACCTTGGCACCTTGAATCCATACTGGCTGCTGGCCGTGGCCATCCTCTTGTTGCCGCTGGCGTTTTTCACCAGCTCCCGCCTGGGGAACCGCCTTTTTTTCGCGCCGTTGGCCATCGCCCTATTTGTTGCCTTGGGCCTTTACGCCGGTCTTGTTTCCAGCCGCCCGGCGGCAAATGATCTGCTCGCCCATCTGCCGGATAGCGAAGAAGTCATTCTTTTCGGCCACGTCGCCGCCATGCCGACACATACCGCGCGCGGCGGCAGCCAGGCGGAATTTGACGCCGTCGCCTTACGCCGCTGGCAAGAGGCCCAGCCGCGCCTGGCGCCGGGCCGGGTGTTGGTGCATCTGCAAACGCCGTGGCCAGAAAATTGTCCACCCGGCACCTTTGCCGTCATGCGGGCGAAAGTGGAACACCCGCGCGCCGCTACCGTGCCCGGTGGCTTCGACCACGCCCGCTACCTGGCTGAAAAAGGTATCTGGCTGATTGCCATGCCGCGCGGCCCGACCTTGATCACTCCGGCGGTCGATAGCGCTGCGGCGTGGTGGCCAAAAATCCATTATTGGCCGGAACTGTTGCGTTACCGCACCGGCCTCTTTCTTGACCATCACCTGTCTCCCGCTGCCGCCGCCCTCTACCGGGCCATTCTCATCGGCGACGGCTCGCTCCTCAGCGACGCCAGCGTCGAAGCCTTCATCGCCAGCGGCACCATGCACATCATGGTCATTTCCGGCGCCCATGTCGCTGTACTGTTATTGATATGTTTTGCGATACTGTATTGGCTGTTGCGGCGTTCCCCTGCCCTGATCTTGGCAGTCGACGTCAAAAAGCTGGCCTGGCTTGGCTGCCTGCCGCCGCTCGTCCTGTATTTACTTTTGGCTGGCGGCAAAAGCCCGGTGACGCGGGCCGTGGTCATGTGTATGCTGGCCGCCTGTGCCCTGTTTTTCCACCGCGTCCGTGCCTGGCAGCCCGTAATTGCCTTGGCGGCATTGCTACTGTTATTGGTCAATCCACAGTCGCTTTTTTCCGCCTCCTTTCAGCTTTCTTTTGTCGCCGTGCTGGCGCTCAGCGCCGCCGCCCGATTTGTGCCGCGATCCGACCCGTCGTCTGAGATCAGTTGGCGGCGTCGAGCGGCGCTTTGGCTGAAAGCGGGATTGATTGCCACAGTCTCCGCCGCCATCGGCACCGCCCCGCTGATTATCGCCTTCTTTGACCGCCTGCCGCTGTTTGGTCCGCTCGCGACCTTGGTCATTGAGCCAATTTTGAGTTTTTGGGCGCTCACTCTGGGTTTTGTTGCCATGCCGTTCATAGCCGTCTTCCCGGATCTTGCCGCCTGGCTGCTGCATATCGGCGGATGGGGGTTGATCGTCACGGAAAAATTGGCCTTTTTCTTTGCTGCCCTGCCCTTTGCCTCTTGGCGGCTGCCGCCACCGCCTGTCTCCCTGTTTATCCTCTATTATGCCGGATTGATCCTCTTTCTTCTCGCCTTTCGCCGCCGGAAGAGCTTGGCCGTGCTGGGAATTTTCGTGACCGTCCTCAGCGCCGTCGTCTTTTGCTCGCCCATTGCCAGCCGCCTGCAACCCGATTTTGCCGACGCGCCGAAAGTGGCGGTGCTTGACGTAGATCAGGGCAGCGCCACCGTCATCCATACGGCGCCGGGCCGGGCGCTGATCATTGATGGCGGTGCTCTGGCCACCGGCCCGTGGTCGGTGGGAATCAGCATCATTGCTCCCTATCTGTGGCGGCACGGAGTGCGCCACATAGAACTCATCGCCCTCACGCATGCCGATTCCGACCACTGTAATGGCGTCGCCTTTTTGCTGGAACAGTTTGCGGTTGGCGCCATTTGGGTGAGCGACCCGGCGGCCAGCGGCGAAAGTTTTCAGGATGCATTGGCCACGGCCCGGCGGCGCGGCGTGACCATCCATCAGGCGCGGGCCGGCGATGAATGGCGTAAAAACGGCATGACCCTTTCCTGCCTGGCCAATCTTGCCGACAATGAACGCAATGCCGGGCAGGTGCTGCGCTTTCACGACGAAAATTTCTCGATGCTCTTCCCTGGCGATATTAACGCCGAAATGGAAGCGCGGCTGTTGGCCGTCGCTGGATCGCTGAAAAGCGATGTCCTTTTGGCCGCCCACCACGGTTCGCGCTCGTCAAACAGCCCCACCTTTCTCGCCGCCGTCTCGCCGCGCCTGATCGTGGCTTCGGCCAGCGCCAGCCGGGCCGGCATATTTCCAGCGACCGATTTGGTCGCCCGTTGTCAGGCAAATCATATGCCGCTCGTCACCACCGGTCAGTTGGGCAGCGTCTTTCTCCGTTGGCGCGGCGGATTTTCCTACCACGGCTGGCCGCATAACGGCGAAGCACATAACGACAAACCGCATAACGGTGAAGCGCATAACGGTGAAGCGATCTTGTCACCGGCGCCGGAATTGAGTAGGTTGCTGACATTGCCGCCGCTTGCCGTCAACTGATTCCATCAAGCGGTCCGGCCATGTCCCTTTGTTCGCGCTTCGCTGTTGCCATCGCCGTCAACATTCTCATAAGCATGGAGCGTTCGACACCCTGACACCGCCATGACCGTCATCAAACGCCCGCAACTGCCGTCTTTTCTTGCCAAAGCCGACCAGGCCACCGCCTGCCGCCTGTATCTGTTCTTTGGCGAGCGGTTTCTCTGCCGCGACGCCTGTGACCAGGTGGAACGGGCATTGGCGGTCAGCGCCGCCACCATCAACCGTATTGATGGCGACACCGAAGATCCGGGCCAGACTTTGGCCAGGCTGATGACCTTCAGCCTGCTGCCGGGACGGCAGATATACCGCGTCACCGACAGCAGGCTCTTCGATGCTGGTGGCAAAAAGGGCAAAGCCAAGGGAAACGGCGTCGATGAAGCGGTAGAAAGCGACAACCAGGCGAACGCGGCGGAAGAGAACGAAAAATCAAATAATCCAGCTTTATTGGCCGATATGTACACCGCAGCCTTGGAGAAAGGTTTTCCCACCGGCCATTATCTGCTCCTGACTTGCGACAACGTCGACAAGCGTCAGCGCCTGTTTTCCTGGCTGAAAAAAAGCCCCGTCGCTATTGCTGTCGATTGTTCGGTGGCGGCCGGGGCCAGTGCCGCCGCTAAAAACGAACAGGAAACGGTGCTGCGCGACGTCGTGGCCGGACGTTTGGCCGCTTTTGGCAAAAAAATCGAGGCATCGGCCCAGAAGCTGCTGTTTGACCGCGCCGGTTTTCACCCAACCGCCGTCGCCGTCGAAGTCGAGAAACTGG
>JAIRRG010000154.1 GCA_031256095.1 Desulfobulbaceae bacterium | reverse complement strand
TCCAGAGTTGCTTCCACTTCCTGCATCAAAAAGGCTTCGAGATTGTCGCCAACCTTGATATCGTTGTAATTTTCGACACCGATGCCGCACTCATAGCCAGCAACCACTTCTTTGGCGTCGTCTTTGAAACGCTTCAGAGAAGCGATCTTGCCGGTATAAACCACGACGCCATCGCGCAGCACTCGCACCCTGGCGTTGCGGATGACCTTGCCGTCCTGGACGAAGCAGCCGGCAATGGTGCCAATTTTCGGCACATTGAAGGTATTGCGCACCTCGGCGAGACCAATCACGTCTTCGGTGAAGGTCGGCTCCAGCATGCCAAGCATCGCTTTGCGGATGTCGTCAAGGGCGTGATAAATAACGTCGTAGGAACGGACATCGACATTTTCCTTGGCCGCCAACTCCTTTACCTTGGCCGTTGGCCGGACATTAAAACCGATGATAATGGCGTCGGAAGCCGAAGCCAGGAGGATATCGGAATCGCTGATCGTGCCGGTGCCCTCGTGCAGCACCCGCACTTTGATGTCTTTGGTTGACAGATCTTGCGCCGATGTGGCGAAGGCCTCAAGGGTGCCCTGAACGTCAGCGCGGATAATCAGCCGCAGTTCCTGGACCTCGCCCTCGTTCATCCGGTCAAACAGTTTATCAAGAGAAATCTTGTTGTTGGCCCCCAGTTCGGCTTCGCGCGCCTTCATGGCCCTGGCTTGGCTGACGTTTTTCGCCATCTTTTCGTCGCTGACGGCGAGAAACTCGTCGCCCGCCGACGGCACGCCGGACAGCCCCTGAATTTCCACGGGAATCGACGGCCCGGCCACTTTAATTTTGCGGCCTTTGTCATCGAACATTGCCCGCACCTTGCCGCTGTGCTGGCCGACGACCAGGTATTCGCCATTGTGCAAAGAGCCTTCCTCAACAATGACCGTGGCTACAGCGCCGCGCCCCTTGTCAAGTTTGGCCTCGATAACCCGGCCTTTGGCCTTTCTTTGCGGATCGGCCTTCAATTCTTTCATTTCGGCCACCAACTGGATGGCCTCCATTAGTTCGTCGATGCCAATACGCTGCTTCGCCGACGTTTCGCAGTAGATGGTTTTACCGCCCCATGCTTCCGAAACCAAGCCGAAATCGGCCAATTCTCGCTTGACGCGGTCAATATCGGCGCCCGGCTTGTCGATTTTGTTGACGGCGACGAGGATCTCGACACCGGCGGCCTGAGCATGGTTGATCGCCTCCTTGGTCTGCTCCTTGACGCCATCGTCGGCGGCAACCACGAGGATAACCAAGTCGGTGATCTGGGCGCCGCGTGAACGCATTTCCGTGAAGGCGGCATGGCCGGGGGTGTCGATGAAGGTGACGTCGCCAGCCTTGGAGCGGACGTGGTAGGCGCCGATATGCTGAGTGATACCACCGGCCTCGCCCAAAGCGACATCGGTTTTGCGGATGGCGTCAAGGATCGAGGTTTTGCCATGATCGACATGGCCCATGACCGTGACCACCGGCGGTCTCGGCAAGCGTTCGCCGCCCGTTTCCGCCTCCTCGAACAGTTCGATGCCACGCTCTTCGGTGATGCCTTCCTCGATTTCATAGCCGAAATCGCCAGCGATCAGGGTGGCGGTGTCAAGGTCGATGGATTGGTTAACCGTGGCCATCACCCCCAGCTTCATCAGTTTGGCAATAACCTCACTGCCTTTAACCGACATTTCCGCCGCCAATGCGCCGACGGTAATTGCGCCGAAGACCCGAACCTTGCGCTTCGATGCCTTCATTTCGGCCGTGCCCGGCGCGCTTAATGTGTTCTCCTCAAGGCGGCGTTTCGGCTTCTTGCCGCGCTTACCGCCATTATTATATTGGTATTCGTCGTTAAACGAATTGAACTTATTCGCCTGACCGGTCTTTTTCAAACCACCCTTAGTGGTAGAACGGCGTTCCTGCGTGTCGTCGCCATCCTGGCCACGTCGTCCCTTGCCGCCTTTACGGAAACGCGCGCCGTCGGCGGGCGCTGGCGCGACGCTCTCACTCGGACGCGCTGCGTTTCGTTCTGGCCGGCGCTCTGGGCCTTGTTTACCGCCACCATCGCGGTTGACCGGCTTGGCGCTGGGACGATGCCGATCGCCACCATCCTTGTCATTTCCTGGCAAATTCAAGGCAATGGTACCAATGACACGGGCATTGCTGTTGAAATTGGGCTTGCTTTTCTTCTGAAGGGGCGGCACATAGGTGCGCTCTTGTCGTTTCGCCGATTTCGGCAATAGCGGCGCGGTCTTGCCGACAGCGGCGTCCTGTTCAGGGTCAGTCGAAGGCGAAACCGTTGCCGACGGAGCTGTCGACGACGGCTCCGTCACGGTTAAATCGGCTGGTACCGTCGGAGACAAGGCGGAGCTTTCCGCCTCCAGTGCTGCACCGTTTTCAGCCATCGGCCCCTGATGACTGGCCTGGCCCTCCGCGGCTGGCCCACTGTCCAGCTCACCGGCAGCTTTGTCGCCAAGCCCACCGCGGATCAGCTTGGCCGGAGTGCGGATAACACGGGCGAATTCCGATCGCGGCTCTGCAGGGGGTGGCATGGCGATTTCATCGCCCTTTTCTTCCGGCACGGTCTCGGTATCGCCGGAAATTGGCAAGGCAGATTCTTCAGGCTCCGGCTTCTGACGGCTCCGCCGCAGGATGAAGGTGGGCCGCTTCACCGCAGCCCCATCTTGGCCGGCAGTGCCCTCGTTTTTGTCGGCGCTGTTTTTTCCCTCGCCCTTACCAACAATGGGCCGCCGCGCCGGAGCCTGGCCCTGAGCAGTAGCGCCGTCGTTTTTGCTGGCGCTCTTTTTCTTCTCGCCTTTAGCAATCATGCCACGCACTTTATCCGCCACGTCTTCCGGAATCGTTGAGCCTGGATTTTTTTTGACATCGTCATGACCAAGGGCTTTCAGCTTCTCAATCAATTCATTGATATCGATTCCGCAGTCTTTGGCCAGCTTATGTATTCGTACCTTGGTCATGCCCCGCCCCCGTCTCTTCTTGCCGCCGCATCCTGTTGATTCTTCATACCGGCGCTCTCTCCGCCGTTCCGCCGCGCCATTTTGAACCAGCCCGGCCATCGGTCGGGCCGCCGTAAAAACCTCTCCAGACAAACACCCCGATGGCAGACATATACTCCCCGCCCTGCCGCCGGACGGCTCGCCGAACGGCTGCCGTCGGCCACTGCCCGCCCATCACGCCAAGTAAACCGCGCGAGCAAGCGTTTGTCCATCCGCGCCCGGCAAATCACACAGGTTCTTTGCGGCGTAACCGGCAAAATTTTCAAACCTGTTCGGAATCGGCCAGCGGCACTTTCGCCATGCCAACCGCAACCCTAGCCGATTCAAGAATCATTTCGGCAAACTCGCGGTCAATTGAACGCAGCGAGGCAATCTCTTCGATATCACGGCTGGCAAAATCCTCCGCCGAGACAATCCCTTTGGCAAAAATCTGGTCGGCAAGCGACTCGTCAACGCCATCCAAAGCCAATATCGACTGGTAGCCGGGATCTTCCAGGTTGGCGTAACGTTGCTCACTTTTCACGTCAATACGCCAGCCAAGCAGCCGTGAGGCCAGGCGCACATTCTGCCCCTGTTTGCCAATCGCCAACGACAACTGGTCACCCGGCACTACCACCAAAAGTGATTTGTTATCCTCATCAACACGGACAATCGACACCTGGGCCGGGGCCATGGCGTTGCAGACATATTTAGCCGGGTCGGGATTCCAGGGGACAATGTCGATGCGCTCGCCCTGCAACTCCTGGACAACATTTTGCACCCGCGAACCCTTCATGCCAACGCAGGCGCCGACCGGATCAACGTCGATTTCCGTGGAACTGACAGCGATTTTAGCCCGGAAACCTGGATCGCGGCTGACACCCATGATTTTGACGATGCCCTGGGCGATCTCTGGCACTTCCATTTTGAACAGTTTGGCGAGAAATTCGTTGCTGGTCCGGGAGAGAATCAATTGGGAATCGTGGCTGGTCTGGCGCACTTCCAGCAAAAACGCCCGGATACGGTCACCTTGTTTGAACGAGCGTTTGGGAATCTGCTGGTCTTTCGGCAAGACCGCCTCCGTCCGCCCCAGATTGACGATCATGTCGCCGCGGTCGAAACGTTGCACCAAACCGCTGACCACTTCGCCGACCCGCCCCTTAAACATATCGTAAACGACTTCACGCTCAGCCTCGCGCATCTTATGGACGATGACCTGCCGCGCCGATTGGGCGGCGATACGGCCCAGTTCCGCGACCTTTTCCATGCGCGCGCCCAACTCAAAACCAAGCTGCGCCTCCGGGTCAATTAGACGAGCCTCTTCTAGCGAGATTTGCGTCTGGTCATCCTCAACTGTTTCAACCACCTTGCGGAACTGAAAGACTTCAATGTCGCCATATTCGTCGTTATATTGCACTTCCAACTCCCGCCGGTTGCCGAATTTCTTCTTGGCGGCAGACAGCACCGCCTCTTCGATGGCCTCGATGAGAAAACCCCGGTCAAAGCCGCGATCCCTGCAGATCGTCTCAATCATCCGTTTCAGTTCCGAGTGCATTTTTCACTCCATTTTTCTGCCGTACAAATCATCAATCAAGCCAAATATAATCGCGCCTTGCCAATTTTCTCGTGGAGGCAACGCGCCAGAACACCTTTGTCGAGCTTCAGCGTCACCGCCTCATCGTCGGCCGCGACAATTTCACCAATGAAGACTTTCTGTCCGTCCACAGCTTCATGCAGTTTGATCTTGGCCTGACGTCCAAGAAAACGGCGGAACTCGACCGGATTACGCAGCGGACGGTCAAGACCGGGCGACGACACTTCCAAATGATAAGGATGATCAATCAGGTCTTCCACATCGAGGAAAGCGCTCAATTCCCGACTGACTTTTTCGCAATGGTCGAGCGAAACACCTTCCGGGTGGTCGATAAACAGACGCAGAACCCAACCCTGCCCCTCCTTGCGAAACTGGGCGTCAAAAAGTTCCAGACCCATCCCTGCCAGGAGGGAACGACTGAAGTCTTCAACCACATCAAGTATCGGCTGACTCATTGGTCGTCAGTTTTGGCAAAGCCCTGAATCACGCAAAAAAAAAGCGGGCAAAGCCCACTTTTGCAATCCTTTCATCGAACGTGGAAGGGAGACGGGGCCAAACGAAATGGCGATCCCGCGCCCAATCCCGCGTCAATCACCGCCACAACGCCCGGCAAAACCGCCGGGACAAGAAAAATCGTCCACATGCGGAGACAGAAAAGGAATTAAGCGGGAATCTAATCACAATCTTGCTCTAGTGTCAAGTGGGAAAGTCAGCCTTGCCAAGAAACGGCTATTTGCCAACGAGGAAAGCGGCAAACAGGAAGTGGGCAGACAGCAGCAGTGGATTTTGATTTTTTTTGGCCCTAAAACGTAAAAAAGTTTGCATTTTGGGTTTTTCATTGTTAGAAGGGGTAAGGTTCTAGTATTTTCGATATTAGAATGCCACGGAAAAGGAGTGGCGGTTACCTACAACAAGGAGAGAAGTATGAAAAAAGTGCTGATGGATTTATCCAAGTATCTGGGAGTAAAAGGATTACGCGGCGTTGCCCACTACTACGGCGTGCCGGAATCACGGATTTATTCGTGGACGAAAAAAGGCCGTATTGCCAATCCCCGATTGATTCTTTCGCGCAACCCTGAATTGAGCGAAGAATGGGTAACAACTGGCAAAGGGCCAATGCTGGCCGACAAGGCCATGGGACACAGGCGCCGTCGAACGCCGCAACAGGCTGAAAAAAATGTGGATGTGGAAGTTCTCGAAGTGGCGGTCGAAAAGAACTATTCCGAGAAAGTGAGCCTGCCAGAATTGATCAAACAGATCATGGCCATTATTGATGCCGGCGGTGAGGCCAAGGCAATTCTCGAAGCCCAAGTCAAGGCATTGACCGAATCTCTGGAAAAAGAACGGGAGCAAAAGCTTCTTCTTGCCGAACTGACGCAGATACGGGCCTCGATGGACGGCATGATGACTATGCTGAATCTGGCTCTGTCCTCCGCCGCCAAAGCGCCTGCGGTCGCCGATGGGAATAGCAAAGGCGAAGACGCCATTTGACGGTACGGACGAAAACTCGAATTGGGGATAAGAAAGCAAGGGCAAAAACAGGTCATGCGCGTTCTTTTTCTGCCGGGAATTTCCTCGCCAACCGAAGCCTGGGCCGTCAAAGTGTTGGCGGCCTCAGGCAACAGTCGGTGGCAATCGCGGGTCCAACGTTATTGGCACTGGGATGGAGGAAACGAGGAACATATGGATATTTCCGCCGAATTGGACCGGCTGCGCGGCGAACAGGCCGATCTCCTGTTCGGCAAGTCGATGGGCGCGCTTTTGGCTCTGATGGCCGTCGGGCAAAAGCTGCTTAAACCGGCCCATGTGCCGAATTACGGCCGGCAGTGGCGGGGAATTCTTTATTCACCATCCACGAGATTGCTGGAGAAGATCACCAATATAGGGATGTCCGGCAACTGGCCAGCATCATCAAAAATTGGCTGTCTGCCTAAAGGGCAAACAGCCAATTTCCTTTTTTCTGCCGCCTGGGGACAAAGCCGGGCCGCAACCTAACGCCCGCGCCTCATCACTTCACCTCAAGGGCGGTGAAACCGATGGCGTTAATCGCCTCTTTGACCACGGCGGGGTTAACATCGCCCGCATAATTCGCCTCTCCTTTGCTGAGATCGACACTGACCTCGGAAACGCCGGGAATAGTCTGAAGCGCCTTGGCCACCGAGGCCACGCAGTGCTGACAACTCATGCCCTGAATGCTTGCTGTGTGCATAGCAACTCCTCCTGCAAAACAAGTTGAATGGTGAAGCGGATAACGGCAAGGTAGGCTGAATGGCAAATATTTTCAAGAAGCCCTTCCATTTTCCAGGTTAAGGCATGGACTCCACGCAATTACGGCAGTTCGCTGTTTCCGGCATGCACTGCGCCGCCTGCTCCAGCCGCATTGAGCGGGTCGTTGCCGCCCTGCCCGGCATCACTGCGGTCAGCGTCAATCTGGCGACAGAAACCATGCGTCTCAACTGGGACGAAAATCTTTTGTCCATACCGGAACTCCAGAAAAAAATCGCCCTATTGGGGTTTGCCATCAAAATCCTGGACGACGATCGCCGCGTCGAACTGGAAATTTCCGGCATGCACTGCGCCGCTTGCTCCAGCCGTTTAGAAAAAGTCCTCTCCAATCAACCTGGCGTACTCAGTGCCAAAGTCAATTTGGCTGATGAAAGCGCCCGCCTGCGCCTGGTACCGGGAGCTAGCCTGCGCAGCCTGTTGGCAGCAGTGAGCAAGGCCGGCTTCACGGTGCGGAAAAAAAATTCGAGCACAGCCTCCTATCTGGCCAGACGCAAGGAAAAACTGGCGGAACTGGCGGCCATGCGCCGTCGCTTGATTCTCACTTTTCTTTTCGCTCTGCCGCTACTCTGGTTAGCGATGGGGCCGATGGCTGGTCTGCCGCCGCAAGTATTTATCGACAACCATCTTTTTCTCGGATTGGTCCAACTGGCTTTGACGCTGCCAATCATGTTCTTGACGCGGTCCTTTTATCTTGACGGCTTGCCAGCCTTGTGGCGGCGGGCGCCAACCATGGATTCGCTGATTGCCGTCGGCACCGGCGCCGCCTTTATCTATTCGCTGTGGAATCTTGCGGAAATGCCGGCGCATTCAGGCCATACCACCGACGCCCACGCCGAATTATATTTTGAATCGGTGGGTGTACTGCTGGCTTTGGTCTCTTTGGGAAAATTTTTTGAGGCCCGTGCCAAAGGGCGAACGACGGCAGCCATTGAGCAACTGATGTCGCTGGCCCCGGAAGAAGCGACTCTCGTCGCCGACGACCAGCAAAAAAGAATTGCCTGCGCCGAAATAGAGCCAGGAGATCATCTCTTGGTCAAACCCGGCGAGCGCATCCCGATTGATGGCCGCATCGAACAAGGCGAATCGGAAGTCGATGAGTCAATGCTGACCGGCGAGAGTATGCCGGTGGCAAAAAAGGTAGGGGATACCGTCACCGGTGGCGCGATTAATCACTATGGTCTTCTTTGGATTGAAGCGCTCAGATTCCCGGAAGAAACGGTGCTGGCCAGGATTGTCCGTCTGGTGCAGGACGCGCAGGGTTCAAAAGCGCCAATCGCCAACCTGGCCGATAAAATTAGCCTGTATTTCGTGCCGTCAGTGATGGTCATCGCCCTGCTCACTGGCGCCCTCTGGTTCTTTGCCGGCGGCAGCGACTTCGCCCAGGCGTTGAAATATGCAATCGCCGTCTTGGTCATCGCCTGCCCATGCGCCATGGGCCTGGCAACACCAATGTCGATTATGGTTGCCGCCGGGCGCGGAGCGCAGCTGGGAATTCTCGTGAAAAATGGCGCCGCCCTTCAGCAGGCAGAAAAAATAGGAAGCGTTTTGTTTGACAAAACTGGCACCTTGACCGAAGGGCAGCCGCGACTGATCAAAATAAAAACCGCTAAAGGACAATACACCGAGGAAGATATTCTTTCCTGGGCTGCGGGCATCGAACAGTTTTCCGAACATCCACTGGCCAAGGCGATTGTCGCGGCAGCGGAACAACGCGGCCTGCCCGCCGCCGCCGCCGAAGGCTTTGTCAGCGTGGCCGGACGCGGCGTCGCCGCTGTCACCTACGG
>JAIRRG010000112.1 GCA_031256095.1 Desulfobulbaceae bacterium | reverse complement strand
AGAATAATAGTTTTCTTCGATAACAAAGATCTCTTGCTCAGGATGTCTTCATTTCTTGGCTGCTCCTTGAACAACTCCATTTCTTTATCAGTATAACATAGATGTTTTTGAAAAACTTTCCATATCCGATCATCTATTGTCATAAATATCCTCCCAAAATAAAATTCTGACAGACTACAGAGTCGTATTTAAGGGCCTATTTTTCAATCATATTTGCCAAGATTATTCATTTCCGCAGATAGGTGGCTGTGTGATGCGTTAATAGTTTCTCTGTCATAGTCGCGCATTCGGCCAGTCCATAAATTAGCCTATTTCCGGCGAAGCAACGATATTTCTGTAAAATTATTCATGGAGTGCATTGGGTCTATCCATTCGGAGATAGATTTTTTGTGTTTCCCATTCTTCGCTGATTTCCATAAGAGGCGGTTTATGATTGACTACACGAAACACTAGAAAAGAGAAGAGCAAATCCCCGTAGTTTTGCGAGTTGTTGCCCCGGCTTTTTTTCTTACATTTATGATCAAAGAAGACGGTTCCCCCACACACGTGCGGCACCGCCACAACAGACATCTTCTTTTTTATCGTCGCTAGTCAAGCGGTGCAGCCAAGGAGCCCGGCCATGGAACAGATTTACGACATCGTCATCGTTGGAGCCGGTCCCGCCGGCATGACTGCGGCTATCTACGCGATTAGGGCCAACATGCGGGTATTGTTGCTCGATCGTCTCGCCCCGGGTGGACAGATGGTGAACACCAACGAAATCGAGAACTACATTGGCGCAGGCAGGGTGAGCGGCGCCGAATTGGCCATCAGGATGTTCGAGCACACTCAAGAATTGGGCGTCGAATTCGATTACAAAACCGTTTTTGATATCAAGAATGGTTATCCGTTGAAAATCATCACCTGCGAGGAAGACGGCGCCGTCTACAAGGCGCGGGCGGTCATCCTGGCCACCGGCACCGTTCCCCGACGGCTGGGGATACCTGGGGAGGACATCTGGGCCGCCAACGGTATCAGCTGGTGCGCAATCTGCGATGGTGCCCAGTACCGCGACAAGGAAGTGGTGGTCATCGGCGGCGGCAATTCGGCGGTCGAAGAATCCATCTACCTGGCCGGCATCTGCACCAGGCTGACCATCGTCACCCTGTTCGACCTTACCGCCGATCCCAAGGCGTGCGACCAGCTGCGCAAGATGTCCAACGTCACCATCTACCCCTATCAAGAGGTACTCGAGTTCACCGGCATCGATCGCCTCACCGGCGTGCGCTTTAAATCCACCCAAGAAGATGCCACTGAACGCCATGTGTGCTGCGACGGCGTTTTTGAGTACATCGGCTTTCAGGCCTCGTCCCAAGCCTTTGCCCGGCTCGGCATCATTGACCGCACCGGCTGCATCCAGGCCGACACCCGCATGCGCACCTCGATACCGGGCATCTTCGGTGCCGGCGACATCACCGTCAAACACCTCCGACAGATCGTAACCGCCTGTGCGGACGGCGCAGTGGCAGCCAACAGCGCCGCCGCCTATGTCGAATCACTCAAAGAACCGGGGAGGACACCGCGATGATCATTGAAATCAACGAACAGGAATACCGATCATTGGACCCGGCCACGCCGAAGCTGATCGAATTCTACGCAAAGACGTGCGGACCGTGCAAGATGCTGTCCTTTGTTCTCAAGGACATCAGCAAGCAGAAACCCGACTTTCCCATCTACCTCGTCGATTTTGACGAAAACCGAACATTGAAGGAACAGCTCGGTGTCAAGGGATTTCCGACCATGTTGTTTTTCAAGGATGGCAAGGAATTCAGTCGCCTGGAAGGACTAAAACAGAAACCCGTCATCATCAAAGCCATTGAGGCACTTACTTGACAAGGAACAGACCATGAGCAACAAAATTCGCTTTCTCCATCAGGAGCACATCATCACCCGTCAGAAGCGGGCGGAAAAAAATTTCCTGGCCGCTTTCGCCGCCGAGAAGCCGACCTTCGAGGCGCCCATGGTCATTCTCAATCCTTACCTGATCAATCCACTCTGTGCCCTGGTAGTCTTCACCACCCCGAAAAAGGTGGCCCCGACCCTGACCGTGCATGGTAAACGCTATGCCCGGGAAGATTTGACCCATACCTTTGCCACCACCACCGAGCATTTCCTGCCGGTACTTGGCCTTTATGAGAATTGCGCCAACAAGGTAACGGTTTCCCTGCCGGACGGGCGCTTCATCACCCTGACCATTACAACCGACAAGCTGCCAGCCGATATTTGCCGCTGCCTCAACATCCAGGCAACGCTCGATTATCTCGGCGATAACCTTATGTTCCTCAGCCCTGCCGGCAAGAATTTGCCCACCGCCTACGACTACAAGGGTGATATTCGCTGGCTCCTGACCGAGAACACCATGTTCGATATCAAGCGGATGAAAAACGGCAATATCGTTACCGGTTCCAGCCGGTTTTGCCATATGCCCTACAACAGCACCGGATTGTTTGAGATCAACATGCTCGGCAAGGTACACAAGGAATTCCGGATGCCGGGCAACTACCATCATGACCACTTCGAGATGGAAGACGGCAACCTGCTGGCGCTGACCCAGGACTTCTCCCGCGACACCGTCGAAGACATGTGCGTGCTGCTCGACCGCAACACCGGCGGCATCATCAAGACCTGGGACTACCGCAAGGCGTTACCTAGCGACGTCGGCGGCTCAGGCTCGCAGGACGCCCACGACTGGTTTCACAACAACGCCGTCTGGTACGACAGGAAAACGCACAGCCTCACTCTGTCCGGTCGCCATCAGGATGCGATCGTCAACATCGATTACGAGACCGGCAACCTCAATTGGATCATCGGTGACCCGGAAGGCTGGCCACAGGAGTTGGTGGACAAGTATTTCTTCAAGCCGGTGGGCGATTTGTCCACATTCGACTGGCAGTACGAGCAGCACGCCTGCGTGATTTGCCCCAACGGTGATGTGATGTGCTTTGATAACGGCCAGTACCGCGCCAAAGTCAAGGAGAAATACATCGAGAACAGGCATAACTTCTCCCGTGGCGTCCGTTACCGTATTGACACTGACAAAATGGAGATTGAACAGGTGTGGCAGTATGGTAAGGAGCGTGGCCAGGACTTCTTTTCAGCCTATATCTGCAACGTCGAATTCTATGCCGACGGCCACTACATGATCCACTCCGGCGGCATTGGCCGTGAGGACGGCTATGCCTCCAAGTCTCTCGGCGCCTTTCTTGATATGAACGACCCGAGGGCAGAGTTGCGTTCGATCACTGTCGAAGAAAAAAACGGCGTGGTCCTCTATCAATTGGAGACCGAGGGCAATTTCTACCGGGCCGAGAAATTGTCGCTCTACCATGACGGCGACAACCTGGTGTTCGGCGACGGCCAACTGCTCGGCAGCCTGGAGGTGACCGAGGAGTTCGGTACCATACCC
Source organism: Desulfobulbaceae bacterium (assembly GCA_031256095.1). GTDB lineage: Bacteria > Desulfobacterota > Desulfobulbia > Desulfobulbales > Desulfocapsaceae > UBA8130. Next base: position 1,282 of record JAIRRG010000112.1, on the reverse strand, counting down.
GAGACCGAGGAGGTTCTCGAACTGCCGCCGAGCTTCCACAATGTCCTGATTGAGGAGGATGAGGATCGTTTTGTTTTTCACGGCAAATTCGAGAAAGGCACCCTGGCGATGCTCTGCCTGGAGAACGAAGGGGAAAGCCGCCACTATTTCATCAACACCGCCGCGGTACTCCACCTGGCGATGTGTTCCGGCGCCTTCCTTGAAAAAGACGACCGCGACGTCAAAATCCATATCAGCAAGCTGGGATTGTCCGGCGAGTTCAAGCTCAAGCTGATTGTCAATGACACGAAGTACCAGACCGGCGTGACCATTTACTGCCCATGATTGCGCCATAAAGCCGTCCCGATAACCCCCTCTCCGGTTATCGGACACAAGGGGCCGGCGGGGCCTATCCCGCCGGCCCCTTACCCGCAACAGCCGCACAAGCGACGGCAATATCGTTTGTCCATCTCTCGCGCATACTCCATGCCCTCATCCCGCAACGTCGTCTGAATCCGGCAATGCTCCCTGCCTGCCCCTCCTGTTGTTCGTGCCTGTGTCCAGCCCGCCGCTCCGCCACCCTCGTAAATCCAAATGAAAAACCTCGTAACTTTGCGAGTTACTGACCGAATCACTTTTCCTTTTAATTGAAGACAAATACAGGCGGGTGTGGCGCGGCGCGTACCACCGATGCGGAAAAATGATCAAATGAGCAGAGGCCGCTTCCGTACAATGGCTAAGCAATCACATTGAGGAAAAGAGGAATACCATGCAATACGAGTTGAGCGACAACACACCTTGCCATTTTGGAAACAAAGCGAACCAGCAAGGACGGTTCACCAATAACTATTTCGACGGTCTGCCGGTACGAGGCGCCCATCGGTTGCTTTTCTTGCTGATCATGGCCGCCTACTTTTTCGAGCAGTTCGACAACTGGAACTTCGGCTTTATCGCTCCGTCCCTGGTGCACTCCTGGAGCCTTAAACCCACCGATATCGCCACCATTTTATTCTGGTACTTCATCGGCATGACCTCAGGCGGTTTTCTGGGCGGTGTTATTTCCGATTTTATTGGCCGGCGTAAGACCTTTTTGATCTCCATCGTCATCTTCTCGGCCTCCTCGATCATCACCGGCTATACCAACGACTTTGTCGTCTTCACCCTGTTCCGGGCCCTGACCGGTTTTGGAGTCTTCTGCATGATGGTCACCTCCCAGGCCTATATCGCCGAAATGGCGCCCTGTGAGACCAGGGGCATGTGGCAGGGACGGATAGCTGCCATCGGCTTTTGCGCCGTACCAGTG
>JAIRRG010000090.1 GCA_031256095.1 Desulfobulbaceae bacterium | reverse complement strand
GAGAATCATCGAGCGGGAATTGTCGCGGCTGCCGTCATCGACCAGGATAATTTCAAAGCCGCGCCCTGTACTCCGGCATGAGGCCAGGCAGCGATCGATAAGCTCGGCGAGGTTTTCCTGTTCGTTATAGACCGGTATGACTACGGAAATCTGCGGCGTGGCGGCATTCATGCCAGCACCTCCTTGGTCACCCGCACCACATCATCGACATCGCCCAGATGCATATCGGGAAAGAGGGGGAGAGAACAGAGGCGGTCTGAGTTCCACTCTGTATTTGCCAGAACGCCAGCCGGCAGGCGCAGGGTCTCCCGGTAGTAGCGCTGCTGATGGACAGCCTTGAAATGGATGCCGGTGCCGATGTTGCGCTTTTTCAGTTCGGCCATGAACTGTTGCCGTTCCATGCCCGCGTTTTCAGTATCGATGCGGACCACGAAGAGGTGCCAACTGTGGCGCATAGGGTATGCCGGCGAAATAAGCGGCAGAACTTCAGGCACGTCGGCGAGCAGGGTCAGATAGCGCTCGGCCAGCGCTGTCCGCTTGGCGATAAAGGCGTCAAGCCGGCTCAACTGTCCCAAGCCCAGGGCCGCCGCCATGTCGGTCAGATTATACTTGAATCCCGGCTCCTGCACCTCGGCTTGGGGCGAACGGCCCTGCATGTTCCGGTCGAAGGCGTCAACGCCCAGTCCATGAAATTTCAAGCGGCGGATATGTTCAAGGAGAGCGGCGTCATCAGAACAGAACATCCCGCCCTCGCCACAGGTCATGTTTTTAATCGGGTGAAAAGAAAAAATGGCCGTTCCCCGCTGCCCGATTTTCTCTCCCTGGTATTCAGTTCCGGCGGCGTGGGCGGCATCCTCGAGCAAAGGGATATGGCGGGCGGCGGCCATTTGCCGCAACGGTTCCAGATCGACGGCGGCGCCAGCGAAGTGAACAGGGATGATCAGCCGGGTACGCTCGGAGATAAGGGGTTCGACGGTTTGCCGGGAAACCATCAAGGTATCGCGGTCAATATCGGCAAATACCGGGGTCGCTCCGCAGAGTTGCAACAGATTGACCGTGGAAACCCAGGTGAGCGACGGGGTTATGACTTCATCGCCAGGGCCGATGCCCATGGCCACCAGCGCCAGGTGCATGCCGGCGGTGGCGGAGTTTAGGGCCACGGCATCCTGAGCCTGGCAGTAGTTGGCGAAGGCCTGTTCAAATGCGGCGGCTTTGGCCCCGGTGGTGATCCAGCCAGAACGCAGGACTTCGGCAACCGCCTCGATTTCCGCTTCGGAAATCGAGGGTTTTGAAAACGGTAAAAATTGCGATCGCATTCTTTTTTATTCCTTTGTCATGAAGGTGAAACGCCTCCGGCCGGCAGCTTGGACTGATGGGTGGAAAGTGGAGAGTTGGGCGAGTTTGCGTCCGATCTTACGTTTTTCTGAAGTTTCTGCCGAAAGGTTACGGACCGCGACAAAGCATTCCGCCGCGGAGGTGATGCCATCGGGTGGTGCGGCTGAAGGGGCTGATTTTCCCTGCCACACCGAATTTAGAATGTACTTCGTTGGATGCTTTTGCGCACGGTAATTTATGGCTTATATGCTATACTGCGAAGCTACGGTTCGATCTGACTCCAACTTTCACAAGCTAACCACCATGAGACATATTGCCATTCTTCACTATACCGACGAACTCGTGCGCAGCGCGGTACTATCATTTTTCTGGAGAAACATTGTGAGCTGGAAGTTTATCGTAGCTCTCGCGGTATGTATTGTTTCACTTGTCCTGTTACTGGCCTCTGGTGACCGAAGTTGGATCGTCGGTTTCGTCGGAACGGTGGTTTTTTTTACGGTTCTGTTCGTCGCGATGCTTTACAGTGTACTCCTGCGTCAGGCGCTCCATAAATTGCGAGTCCTTGGCAACCCCATCTCGACATTTATAGTGGAAGAACAGTCATTTACTGTCACTTCCGATATTGGCAGTTCGACGCTCAACTGGTCTGCCATTTATGATATTTGGCAATTCGAACGTTATTGGTTGCTGCTCTTTTCCAAGGCGCAGTTCATTACCTTGCCTCTCGGTGACATTCCGGAAGAGATGCGAGCCTACCTCTTGGAGCGGCTTAGGGCGTCGAGGGCAGGCAAGGGCGGCTGATACGTGTTTAACCCGAACAGGAATGCGGTATGCTGTTGACGTCGGCCAAACCGGGTAACAAGGGTTTTCCTCGCCAGCACTTCACGCTATGATCAGATGCGTTCGATAATCGTGGCGATACCCTGCCCGACGCCGATGCACATCGTGCACAGCGCGTAACGACCGCCGGTCGCATGTAAACGGTTGACCGCGGTGGTCACCAAGCGAGCGCCACTGGCGCCGAGCGGATGACCGAGGGCGATCGCGCCGCCCCAGGCGTTAACCCGCTCATCATCATCGGAGAGGCCAAGCTGGCCCTGCCTGCGGCCAGAAATCAACACCTGGGGCTCTCGACCTTGTGGCCGCGATAACCACAGTTAACAAAACCCCGCTGCACCGCATAGCCGGCGATCCGTTGCACCTGGTCAATCGCCCTGCCCAAGATATGGCCATCATAGGGATTGCCAGGTTCGGCCAGCATGCCCACCACAAAGTTGTCCCGATTGGTGCTGGCCACGCTCTCCTTGACCCCAAACTCATAATTCTTTGTGCGCCTTGTCTTAATACTCCTCTCCACAAAAATATTGATGGTAAGGATTTCTCCACCCATCGACGGACCGTCTCTTCGTCCGAGGTGTTGAAAGCATGGCTCAGATACGTCAGCCCAACCATCAAACGAATCTGCAGACCAGGGCAGCCTTCCTCCGAATACAGTTTGCCGAATTTCCGCTCAAACACCTCCCATTCAATCAGATCGCTCAACCGATACAAGCGCGAATACAAGCTTCTTCTTTCCCAGACAGAGGGAGCTAACCTCTGCCGGAATCAAGATACAAGCGCCAGACTCCGCCCGGCGTCGCCACCACATTATAGAACTGGTTGGTGGCGCTGACCGAGGGATTTGTGTAACCAAGCACCGACATCTGAAAAGGCAACAGCAGAAAAGCGCCGGAAATGCCGCCCATTGACGTGAAAAAGGAGACTACGAAAGCAACAAGCGGTGGGATGAAAGGCAAAACCTCGATGCCAGCGACGGGAAAAACATGGGGCCTCCTGCAATGAGATGTCACGAAAAAATACTTTCATATCTTCATTTTTTCTTGTATCCCCTTTATGGGTTTACGTCAAAATATGACACGAATAAAGTGAGAATCGTGTCTAAAAAGCAGAGGCGACAAAACTAAAGGACATGGACCAGAACCACATTATCACCACACCGCCGGACGGCGACACAGCCGACGGTGAAACGCTGAACGCCAGCCAGTTGGCGGGACTGGAACAGTCCTACCAAGAATGGGCGGCACAGGCGAAAAGCAAAAAAGGCCAGGCCCCGCGTCATCGCATCCTGGCTATTTTCCTGCTGATTCGCTACACCGGCGCCAAGCTGAGCGAAGTCTTGTCGCTGACCGGGGCCGACCTCAATTTCGCCGGCCAGAGTATCCGCTTGCATGGCGGCGACACTGATGGCCGGGAAGTGCCGATTTCTGAAGAACTGGCTCGCCGCCTGCGTCAACTCCTGCCCGCCCCTAACCAGCAAGGGACGGCGGCGAGGAGTTCTTTCGCCGTTGATCCCGGTTTTGTCCGGCGGAAATTTTATGAGCGGGCCGAGGCCTGTGGTTTCGCCAAAAAACGGGGTGGCCCCGAGATGATCCGCCGGGCCAGGGCGGTGGAACTGATGCGAGGAAACCTGCCGCTGCCGGCGGTACAACGCCTGTTGGGCCACTCTTCACCGAACCTGACCAGCGCCTATTTTTCGTTTTCCGACGAAGACATGCGGGAAGTGACTCGCCTGTACATCGAGCGGGAAGCGGCGCGGCAGAGCAGCGCTCGCAACAGTTTCTTCGGCAAAGTGCGGAGCCTGACCGAAGGTGATGTACAGACTCTGGTTGAACTGGCAACAGCCGATAGCGGCAGTATTTTTTCGGTGATTACGCGAGCCAGCGCCCAGCGCCTCGGATTGCGCCTAGGGACTCTTTTGACCGCGGAAATCAAAGCGCCCTGGCTTATTCTCGAATCTTGCGCCCGGCCCGGCGACAGCAGCGCCGACAACCGGCGCGAGGGCGTCATCGTCCGCATCAAATCCGGACGAATCAACACCGAATGCGCGGTGCGGCTGGCCGACGGCGCCGAACTCTGCGCCATCGTTTCCACACCCGGCTTTTTAAAACTCGGGCTGAAGGAAAGAGACGCGGCCCGGCTCCTGTTCAGCGCCAACGCCGTTATCCTGCAAAGCGCCTGAGCCATTTTATGATGCGCACCGCTACCAGCAAAACGCCCAAGCTCAACAATATGGAAGCGGCCTGGCTGCGACTGGCATTGCCGTCACCAAGGCTAGGGTTTTACCGGGACCCCAAGCATCCCCGGCTTCGTCCCCTTGGCCCAGTCTCCTCCATCCTCACTTAAAGGAGGCCAATTGATACATCAATAAGCCATGAATATAGATAGGAACTATTCTTGACAAGTTGCAAACACCCAGCTATCCTAATGCCTTTAATAAATATTTAGCCGGGTGCATTCGTCCGGTTTTTTCACGAAACACGATCGGACCCCAGCCGTGATCAAAAATTTCTGTCTCACCGGCATCGTCCGTTTTTACCTTGATGGCTTCCGCCGCATGACCGTGGGCAAGACCCTGTGGAAGCTGATTATTATCAAACTGATCGTCATGTTCGCCATTCTCAAGCTGTTTTTCTTTCCAAATTTTCTCGCGGAAAATTTTCACAACGATCAACAACGCGCCGACCATGTTTTCCAACAGTTGCGCGACAGACAAAACCCGCAATAACCTAATTTAAGGAGGCTGTTTATGGATGGAGTCGGTTTAGCTACTACGGTCGACTGGGCGCGATACCAGTTCGCCCTGACGGCGATGTATCACTGGATATTTGTACCAATAACATTGGGCCTTTCCTTTCTGTGCGCCTTTTTTGAGACGCTGTACGTCCGCAGCGGCAAGGAAGAATGGAAGAACACTGCCAAGTTCTGGATGAAGCTGTTCGGCATCAATTTCGCGGTTGGCGTCGCCACCGGCATCATCATGGAATTTGAGTTCGGCACCAACTGGTCAAACTATTCCTGGATGGTCGGCGACATCTTCGGCGCCCCCTTGGCGATCGAGGGCATCGTCGCCTTTTTCCTCGAAGCGACCTTCTTCGCGGTGATGTTTTTTGGCTGGGACCGCGTATCGAAAGGTTTCCATCTGTTCTCAACCTGGATGGTGGCCATCGGCTCAAACCTGTCGGCCCTGTGGATTCTCGTCGCCAACGGCTGGATGCAGTATCCGGCGGGTATGCATTTCAACCCGGAAACCGTCCGCTATGAGATGGTCAACTTCTGGCAGGTCCTGTTCTCTCCGGTGGCAATGGCCAAATTCACCCATACCACCAGCACCAGCTTCATCGTTGGCTCGCTGTTTGTCATCTCGGTGTCGTCTTGGTATCTCTTGCGAGGCAAACATAAAGAAATGGCCCGCAAATCGATTTTGGTGGCCTCGGTCTTTGGCTTGGTCGCCACCATTTACGCCGGCATCACCGGCGACGAGTCAGCCTATGTCAATGCCAAGACACAGCCGATGAAACTGGCCGCTTATGAAGGCTATTACAAGGGCGAGACTAATCCTGGCATCATCGCCCTCGGCATTATCAACCGCGACAAAAAACCGGGTGACAACCAGGCCGCCTTTGCCGCCTCGGTCAAGATTCCGGGCGTCCTCGGCCTGATGGCCGGCCGTGGCTTCGATAAGTTCGTGCCCGGCATTGATGATCTCGTCTATGGCAACGCCGAGCAGAAGATTCTTTCCGCCGCCGATAAAATCAGCCGCGGCAAAGAGGCGATTGCCGACCTCACCGCCTATAAGGAAGCGAAAAAGGCCGGAGACGAGGCCGCCGCCCAAGCCAGCCTGGCCAAATTCACTGCCAATCAGGAGTTCATGGGCTACGGCTATCTGCAAAAAGCGGAGGATACCGTGCCGCCGGTCGCCCTGACTTTCTATTCGTTCCATATCATGGTTGTCCTCGGTATCGTTTTCCTGATCCTGTTCATTGTCTTTTTGCGGAAGGCAGCGAAAAATACCCTGATGGGCAGCCAAGTCCTGTTGTTTGTCGGTTTCATCTCCTTTTTCCTGGCCATGATCGCTTCCCAGGCCGGCTGGATTGTCGCCGAAGTGGGCCGCCAGCCGTGGGCGATTCAGGACATGCTGCCGGTGAACGTCGCCACCACCAATATCGGTGCGGCCAGTGTTCAGACCACGTTCTTTTTGTTCCTGGTCATCTTCACCGTGCTTCTTATTGCTGAAATTGGCATCATGACCAAACAGATTAACAACGGACCAAAAGAGGTGTAATATGATAGGCAGCCTTGATACGGTGATTCTACAACAGCTTTGGTGGATCCTGGCCTCGGTGGTCGGTTCACTCTTTTTGTTTCTCACCTTTGTCCAGGGTGGACAGACCCTGTTGTGGCAAGTGGCGAAAACCGATGTCGAAAAAAATCTGGTGATCAACTCCCTGGGCCGCAAATGGGAGCTGACCTTCACCACCTTGGTGCTTTTTGGCGGCGCCCTGTTCGCCGCCTTCCCGAAATTCTACTCGACCAGTTTCGGCGGCGCTTACTGGGTATGGATACTCATCCTCTTCACCTTCGTCATACAGGCGGTGAGCTACGAATTCCGCAAAAAACCCGGCAATCTTTTGGGTGCCGTCACCTATGAACTTTTTCTTTTCATCAACGGCGCCATCGGCATTCTTTTGATTGGCGCCGCCGTTGGCACCTTCTTCACGGGATCAAACTTCACGCTTGATGCCTTCAACCGCGTTACCTGGACCAGTCCGCTACGCGGCCTGGATGCGGTCTTGACCTTCAACCTGTTCCATGTGGCCTTCAACCTGTCGATGGGACTGTTTCTGGTTTTCAACGCCAGGGCCTTGGGGGCGATGTTTCTCGTCAACAACATCGACTTCGCCGGTGTGCCGGAGCTGGAGAAACGCCTGCGTAAATCCTGTCTGCAAAGCTTCATTTGCGCCCTGCCCTTCCTCGTCATCATTCTGGGTTACTTCATGTTTTTCGATGGTTTCTCCTTTGACCAGAATGGTGTCGTCAGCATGGTGCATCAGAAGTATTTCAACAATTTGATGGAAATGCCGCTGCTGCTCGTGCTGCTGCTGCTTGGCCTGATTCTCGTGATACTCGGTGTTTTTCTGACCAGCTTCAAAACCAGCAAAGCCGGTATATGGTGTGGCGGCTTGGGCACGATTTTGGTTGGCCTGACGGTCTTTTTCCTGGCCGGCTTCAACAACACGCCGTTCTATCCCTCAAAAGCCGACCTGCAATCGAGCCTGACCATTTACAACGCCTCGTCCAGCCACTTCACGCTGACGGCCATGACCTACGTGGCCATGGTGATTCCGCTGGTGCTGGCCTATATCGCCCACATCTGGTATTCTATGGGCAAATTATCGCTTGCTGATGTTCAGGACAAAGAAAGCTACTGAAACCCTGATACAACAAAAACCAACAATCCAGCGGGAACGGCCTGCCAACGGCTTGCCTGACGGTCTGCCGTTCCCGCTTTGCCGCAAAGGAGAAAGAAATGGACGCTATTCTTTTGATTCTCTGGGTAGTGGTGATTGCCCTGTCGTATAAATGGTCCGCCGGGCTGCTCGATAAACACGATTTGCTGTAAAGCCCATGGCATGTTGGCTTATTTCAACGGTGCCTATCTGCCTCTGCAAGAAATCAGCATCAGCCCAGAGGATAGAGGCTTCCTTTTCGCCGACGGCGTCTACGATGTAATTCGCGTTTACAACGGGCATCCGTATCGTCTCGACGATCATCTGGCCCGTTTGTCTTACTGCGCCAGTCAACTCCGGCTGGCGCCAAGCGATTTTTCCTTTCTCGCCGATGTTGTCCGGCGGCTGTTGGCCGAAAACGGTCTGAGCGGCGCCGCCAGCATCTATCTGCACATCACCCGTGGCCGCGCCCCACGACAGCACGCCTTTCCGCAGCCGCCACCACCTTTGACCATCTATGCCTCGGCGCGGTCTCTGGACGAGACGCCGCTGCGGCGCAAGCAGGAGCGGGGCATCGTCGCCATCACCCTTGCCGACAACCGCTGGGGCCGCTGCGACATCAAGACCACTGCCCTCGTTGCCAACGTCCTGGCCAATCAGCAGGCCGCCGACCACGGCGCCGACGAGGCGATTTTCATCCGCGATGGGGCGCTCTTGGAAGGTTCGCATACCAACATCATGGCCGTCGCCGATGGCGAAGTGCGCACGGCGCCGCTTGACAACTCCATTTTGCCGGGGATTACCCGCCAGGCGGTTATGGAACTCTGCCGGGAACTGGCAATCCCGGTTAGGGAAACGCCGGTTTTTCAGCATGAAATAGCCAAACTTTCCGAACTGATGGCCTTGAGCACCACCTTGGAGGTAACACCGGTGACAAGCCTTGATGGCAAGCCGGTGGCCGATGGCCGGCCTGGCGCCGTCTGCCGCCGTTTGGGCGACGCCTTGCGGCAAGATATCGAGCGGCTTTGCCGCTGAGAGTTTGCCGAAAGCTTGCTGAAAGTTTACCGAAGGCCTGCTGAAAGAGCGCTAAAATTTCGTTGATGTATTATTGAAGGTTTCCGGCCCTGGGCCAGAGGTAAACAAACAGACAACAAAGGAGATGACAGTGGGAATTTTATCGTGGATTATCATGG
>JAIRRG010000050.1 GCA_031256095.1 Desulfobulbaceae bacterium | reverse complement strand
TGGATGTCGAGATTGGTCACCGCCGAACCAATGGTTTCACCGTTTTTATTGACCACCGGATAGTGGATCAGGGCGATGGCCAGCATGTTCGTTCTCTCCTTCGCGATGGCGGGAAGTGGTTGCGGATAGGACCCAGTCGCCGGTTCCCGCCGTCAGTCCATGGTCACGAAGGATTTTTTTCTCCCGCTCGGCAAATTCCACTCGCCGCAGCAATTCCGGTCTGCGTTCCGCCGTCCGGCGCGCCGCCTGGATGAAACGGTAATCGGCGATTTTTTCGTGATCGCCCGACAACAGCACCGCTGGCGTCTCCATGCCCCGCCACAGGGCCGGGCGGGTATACTGCGGATACTTTAGCAGCGGGCGGCTGAAGGTGTCATTCAAAGCCGAATCAGCGCAGCCCAAGACACCGGGAATCAACCGCGTCACCGCGTCGGTTATGACCATCGCCGCCAGTTCGCCACCGCTTAAAATGTAATCACCGATCGAATATTCACGCTCGACGAATCGTTGGCAAAAACGCTCATCCACTCCTTCATAGCGGCCACAAACGAGGATCAGATGATCGCGCCGCGCCAGCTCCCGCGCCGCCGCCTGGTCAAATATCCCGCCTTGCGGGCTGAGGAGGATGACCAAACTGTCCCGCTGCCGCAGCGATTCCACCGCCAAAGCTAATGGTTCCGCTTTCATGACCATGCCTTCGCCGCCGCCAAAGGGGCGGTCATCCGTCACTTGATGCCTGCCGGCGGCAAAATCCCGAATATTCACCGTGTTGATCACCGCCAGCCCCGCCGACCGCGCCTTATGGATGATGCCTTCTTCCAAGGGCGATGCGAGCAGATTCGGGAAAATAGTCAGGATGTCAATGATCATGCTACGTGCCAGCAGCTTGGCGAAAGCGTGGTTTCACAAGGGCTTGCACAGGCGATAAACTTCCAAAATCCTGCAAACCGTCGGGTGAGTGACGCTCCGCCTGACGCCAAACCACTTTGCTGCCTGCTGGCGCTTTCATTTTTCCTTTTCAGGTTTTCTGACAAACCATTCAAATACTGACTGCATTATCAGTACCTCTGTCTCGTCAAGTAACGATACTTCCACTTTAAGTATTGCTCTTCCTCTTTGAGTCAATGTCTCCAAAACTTCGTTTTTTTCGGTTTCCAAAAATTTTGCCTTTGAGAAAATGCATCCTATTGCTGGTTTTTTGTATTTGCTTTCCACTTTTCGCACAACGGGAACAATGTCGGTCAGTTCTGAAAATTCATTTACCAAAAAGTGTCCGCTTGTTGCTTCTGCTAATGCAAATTGAGCACTTGCATGCACTGTATTCAAATGATTACGGTATTCTGGGCGATTATCCAACATGAGAAGGCAACCGCTTTTATTGGCTATTTTCAATCCGATAAAATGATTGAACGGTAATTTTGTAACATCCATACGATTGAAAGATTAAAATCGTTTGCTAATGCATTCTTATATATTTTCGCACTACGCTGTTGCCCGCTTGCCGCCAACGTCCAGGTTGACATCTAACAGACCGGAAAGTGGCTCAACAAGCAGGACCGGTTGCGATTCCACCATCGTCCGCCGGATAATTTGCCTTACCATCGGCAGCAAGATTTCCTTGCCGTTTTCACCAGTAACCACCAGCACATCGTGGGCGCCATTATCAAACAGGGCTTCCACCTTGCCAAGATGGTTCATGCCTGTATCGTAGACATCAAGGCCAACAAGCTGGCACCAATAGTATTCATCGTCGCTCAACTCCGGCAAATCATGGGCGTCAAGGGCGACGGCGTATCCGACCAATTGTTCGGCCTGGTCACGGTTCTCTGACCCTTCCAGGCGAAAGGCCACCGCATCCTTGATTACCCGGCTGCTGGCCACCGCCACAGGGTGAGAAAAGCGCCCTTGTCCGTCGCCAATCCTCACCGCTCGGTAATGGCCAAAAACTTCCGGCTGGCCAGACAACGGATAAAAGGCCACTTCACCTCGCAAACCCCTGGCTTTTGCCACCACGCCCAGGATGACGACTTCGTCATCCGGCTTGAAAAACTCACCCAAAAAGACCGGATGCCCATCCGCTCGCCTCATGCGGCGACAATTTCCAAGCGCGCCGGGCGGTCATGGCGCTGGGCGGCGGCCAAAAGGATGCGCATGGCGCGGGCGGTGCGTCCCTGCTTGCCAATCATCTTGCCCAGATCGTCCTGAGCGACCGACAACGTAATTATCGTCCCCTCGTCGCTGTCCACCGTCTCGACTCGTACCTGATCCGGCTGGTCGGCAAGTGATGTGGCGATAAAGCGCACAAGCTCCGTCATTGTATCAGGCGGTAGCCTTGTGGCGGCGTAGAATACTGGCCACGGTATCGCTGGGCAAGGCGCCTTTGTTCAGCCACTCCTCAATCTTTTCACTTTTCAGCGTCACCGCCGCCGGATTCTGGCAGGGGTCATAGGTGCCAACAATATCTAAAAATTTGCCATCGCGCGGCGACTGGCTATCGGCGACGATGATGCGATAAGAGGGTTTTTTCTTCCGGCCCAGCCGGGTCAAACGAATACGAACCGCCATGTTGATAGTACTCCTTTTTGTTGTATGGCGCCACCGTTAAAACGGTTAGCGTCTTAAGCCTTTCGGCAATTTGCGCCGCTTCTGCCCAGTGAGAACACTTGGCTTGCCGCGCAGTTTGCGCATCATTTTCAACATCTCCGCGTAACTTTTCAGCACGCGGTTCACTTCCATCAGACTGGTGCCGGAGCCGTTGGCGATTCGCTGCCGGCGGCTTTGGTTGATGATGGTATGGTTGCGGCGCTCCTTTCTGGTCATGGAACGGATGATGGCTTCGGTTTTGACCAGTTCCTTTTCGTTGGGACGGGGAGCGTCTTTTATTTGTTTCAGTTTGTTGACGCCAGGAATCATGTTGATGATCTGTTCCAATGATCCCATTTTCTTGATCTGCTGAATCTGGTCAAGAAAATCCTCAAGCGAAAATTCATCATGCTGCAGCTTGCGGGCCAGCTCGTCAGCCTGCTTTTTATCGACCACCGCCTCGGCGCGCTCAATCAGGGTGAGCACGTCACCCATACCAAGGATGCGCTGGGCGATACGGTCGGGGTGGAAAACCTCCAGGGCATCAAGCCCCTCGCCGGTGCCGACGAATTTGATCGGCTTGCCGGTGACGGTTTTAATCGACAAGGCGGCGCCGCCGCGGGCGTCGCCTTCCAT
>JAIRRG010000037.1 GCA_031256095.1 Desulfobulbaceae bacterium | reverse complement strand
GGAGCGCCGAATTGCGTCACCACTACCTGCTGGGCCTCCTTGACGATGTAAAAACCGTCGTAGAGCAGCGCCACCGCCAACAGCACAAAAATAATGCCAACAAAGCTGAGAATATGTTTCATGGCTGATCGTCGTTTTTCGGCGCCAACCCTTGGGTTAGCCCTTTTTCGGAAAGATTGATGAACGGCAGCGGCGCGTTATGGCCCTTCGTCATCACGTAGACATTTTTCACCGATGGTAAAACGGCCTGCATCGTTTCCAGATACATGCGCCGCCGCGTTACCTCCGGGGCGTTTTTATACTCTTTCAAGATCGCCAGATAACGCTCGGTTTCACCTTTGGCGCCGTTGACCCGCGTCGCCGCGTAACCATAAGATTCTTCGATATTTTTTTTGGCGTCGCCACGGGCTTTCGGAATCACCTTGTTGTAGGTGGCCTCGGCCTCGTTGACCAGCCGCTTCATATCCTGGTCAGCCTCGTTGACCTCGTTGAAGGCTGGTTTGACTGGATCCGGCGGATTGATGTTGCGGAACTGCACCGTGACCAGGCTGACCCCGGCCTCCAAGGTATTCAGCAGTTCCTGCAACTCCCGTTTGACGTCGCCGGCCAAAAGCTCGCGATTACTGAGGACATAATCGAAATCCATATTGCCAATGACGCGCCGCGTCACGCTTTCGGAGGCGTCATGGATCGCTTGCTCAACATTTTTGATTTTATAAAGAAAATTATAGGGATCACTGACTTTGTACTGAACAATCCACTCGACGTTGATGACGTTTTTGTCGGCGGTGAGGCTGAGGGATTCCATTTCCAGGGATTGCTGGTCGCCGGACAGTATCGCCGCCCGTGAATCGGAATCACGGAAACCGAACTCCAGGCGGCGGGTGCGCTCGACATCGACCTTGGTCACAGCATCGACATAAGGAATCTTCACATGCAGGCCCGGCTGGGTTTTGTTGTAAAATTTGCCAAGGCGCAGCACGACGCCAACTTCTCCGGGATTGATCTTGTAAAAGGCGCCGTAAATGGTCAAGGCAATCAGCAGCGCCAGCATCAGCGCCGCCACCTTGCCGACGCCGCCGTGCCCGCCGCCCGGCGTTTTTCCGGGTTCGGCCGATGGTGGCCGCTGGCCGCCATCGTTGTTGAAAAAGTCGTCGATCTTTTTCAAAAGCTGGGCAAGAATTTCCTCCGGCCCGCGCGGACGGTTCCGCCGCCCCCATGGCGGCTTGGGTTCTTGACTGGCCATCAATTTTCTCCTTATATTACCCGCCTGGCGCACAATGGCTGAAATAGCGGTGTGAAAAGAATGACGGTAAAATACGGTGCCAGCCGCCGTTTGGCAATCCAAATCCGGCGATTGAAACTGGCAAGGCAGGGAGAAATATGAGCGCGGCAAGCGTATCGGCTTTGGGCAAACGCCTCTTTTCCTGGGCTGCGGCGGAACCGCCTTCGGGCAGCGGGTCGCGTCTGGCCCTATGGTGGCTGTTGCGGACGATTGTCATCTGCCGCCGGGAAGCGGCCAGTAATTTCCTGACCATCCGGGCTTCGGCCCTGACCTTCACTGTGCTGCTGTCGCTGGTGCCCGCCTTGGCGATCAGCACCGCCGTTTACAAGGGATTCGGCGGTGAGGGCCATTTGCGGCTGGCCGCCCACCGCTACCTCGACGAATTGGACAGCCAAGGGAAAACGGCTGGCGGCGCGGTCAAGGATAAAAGTGGGCAAAATGGCGTGGTCGACAGCGGCGCGGCCAACAACTCACCTAGTGAGGGCACTGATGCCTCCGTGATCGGACGCCTGCGCGCCGCCGTCGATAATATCTTCGACTACGCCGAGAAAATCAATTTCACGGGCCTTGGCCTAGTCGGCCTGGCAGGCCTATTGTTCAGCGTCGTTATGGTCTTTGGCTATCTCGAAGACGCTTTGAACAGCATCTGGCATGTGCAAAAAGGCCGGTCACTGTTGCGCAAAATTACCGACTACCTGGCGGTGCTCTTGCTGCTGCCCCTGTCGGTGAATATCGCCCTTGCCGCCTCCGCCCTGCAAAAAAGTCCGACCCTGGCCGCCGCTTTGCGCACCGCCCTGCCCTTTCCCTGGCTGCAAACGGTTTTTATCAAATTATTACCCTTTGTCGGCCTGACTTTGACGCTGCTTTTTATTTATCGGATTTTTCCCAAGGCCCGCGTGCAAAATGGCGCGGCACTGGCCGGGGCGGCCCTGGCCAGCGCCTGCTGGCTGGCCTATCAAAATATCTGTATTAGTTTGCAAATTGGCCTCAATAATCTCAACGCCATTTACGGCTCGTTCGCCGCTTTGCCGCTGTTTTGCGCTTGGCTAAATGGCGCCCTGTTAATTCTTCTCATCGGCGCCCAGTTCGCCTATGCTTGCCAACATGCCCGCGGTTATGCCATCGCCCCGGCAGGGAAAACCCTGGCCCACCGCCTCGACACGGCGTTGGCCATTATGCGGGCGGCCCAGGAGGGATTCGCCGCCCGGAAACCGCCGGACGGCAAATCCCTAGCCGCAATGTTTCCTCATTTGCCAGCCGATTTACTGACGGAAAGCATCGCCGAATTGGAACAGGCGCGACTGCTCTACCGTAGTGTTGGCGGCGAGCTGTTGCCAGTGGACCCGGCCCTCAACCAGCAAGAGGCACTGGAAACCCTCTTCGGCCGGAAGGGCAAAATTGCTTGAAGGTTTGGCCGCCGGTCGTGTATAGCAAGAACACTTGGC
>JAIRRG010000025.1 GCA_031256095.1 Desulfobulbaceae bacterium | reverse complement strand
TATTGGTCGGCTTTAGCGTTTTGATCGGCACCCTTTCTGCTCCCATTCTGCATCTGCTCTTGCCGCCGCCTCGCCTGGAAAACCTGCTTGCCGAGGCCAGCATCGCACCGGAAACGCTGGTCACCGTCGGACAATCGCTGCCAGCCCTGGCCGCGCTCCTGCTTTTCTTCCGCTTCGTATTCGGCTGGTTTCTACGCAACTTTGAGCGCCAGGCCGATCTGCGCGTCATTGAAATAATGGGTGATGGCCGGGCGCTGGTTTCGACCTTTGAACTATTGGCTGACAGTGGCGGCGACCGGGAGCAATCAAGCTGGCATCATTTTGGTCTGGGCGAACGCATCCGGGCCATTGAGACCGCCGAAGCCGATCCGCAGTACAGCGCCCGTCACGATAAAAAAGTCGGCCGCGCCCTGGCCGGATATTTTTTTGTCGTTGTTTTCCTGACCGCTATTTACTTCAGCTTCCACGGCGGCGCCTGGCAATTGGACGAACAATACGAAACCGCCATCGGCGTCGGCACGTTGCGGCGGCAGATCAGGCTACATCCTGAAGATGGGTGTTTCCCGCTGGCGCTCGCCGATTTTCAAGCGCAGCGCGGCAACGAACGCCAAGCCTTAGCAAGCTATGAAACAGCCGTGAAGGCTTTTCCGGGCATGGCGGAAATTCTCAATAATTTCGCCTGGTTTCTTGTCACATGCCATGATCCGACGCTGCGCGACCCGAAACGGGCCCTGACCATGGCCCAACTGGCGGTGGCTGCGAAACCGGAGGGCAATACCCACGACACCCTGGCCACCGTTTACTGGGCCAACGGCCTGACTGATATGGCCGCCAGCGAACAGCTGCGCGCCATCGCCGCTGATCCTGAGAACCGCCGACACTATCTGCGGCGGCTGGATGCCTTCCGCGCCATGAGTTATCAAGAATCCCTGGAAAAAGCCGAGAAGGAGCAAAAGCCCACTCTTCGACAAGAAACTGATCATGCGCCCCGTGGCGCCGCTAATCCTTGACAAGGCCAGCGTGACATGCCAAAAAGCGGCGGGAGACAAAACGGTCATGGGCATAAAAATTGTTGGCCAGAATAAAAAAGCGTATCACGACTACTTCATCGACGCCAACTACGAGGCGGGGATAGTGCTGTCTGGCCCGGAGGTAAAATCGCTGCGGGCGGGCAAGGTCAACCTGCGCGACGGTTATGCCCAGATCGATGGCCGTGGCGAGGTGATGCTCTACAACGTCCATATTTCTTTCTACACCCACGCCACCCACAACCCCAACGAGCCGCTGCGCGTGCGCAAGCTTTTGCTGCGCCGGCAGGAAATCCGCAAACTGATCGGCAAATTGAAGGAACGCGGCCTTGCCCTTATCCCTCTGAAGATTTACTTTAACGAACGCGGCAAGGCGAAAATCGAACTCGGCTTGGCGCGCGGCAAGAAACAGTACGACAAACGCGCCACTTTGAAAGAGAAGGAGAGCAACCGCGAGGTACAGCGCGCCTTGCATCACAAAAACGACTAATTCCCATGGGGGCGAAACGGTTTCGACGGGGATGTGTAAGCTCCACGCAGCATGCCGAGCTTCTATCAGCTCGTAAAACCGATAGAGGACTCTATAATCGCCGACGATTATAACTACGCTGTAGCCGCTTAATCGCGGTCATACAGCCGTCCCACCGGCCTTCGTCCGTAAGGCAGGATTCGGGGCGTCGAACCAACGGACTGGCTGGCTACCGGCGACCGCCCGGTATCTGGTGAGACCTTAGCAGCCTAGCGCCCACCCCGCTCTGACTCCGCGGCATGGCGGGTGCGAATCTCAAGCCGGAGTCTAAGCATGTAGAAACGGGAGGGGAGCATTTTCGGACGCGGGTTCAACTCCCGCCGCCTCCACCAAATTACAATCCCAAGCAGTGCAAAAAAGGCCGGGACCCCAGGAAAACAAAGGGTTCCGGCCTTTTTTGTTGAAGAAAAGCGATCGAGGAAAAATGTGTTGCGGCAAAACGCTCCCGCGGCCTCCTTGACCTCTATCTATCGCTCACGCAGACCTTCAGCCGCTTTGCGGAGCGGCTTCAGCAGATAGGAGAGGACGGTTTTCTGGCCAGTCTTGATCTCAGCGGTTGCCACCATTCCAGGCCCGATCTCATGATGCTTGCGATCAGTGGTTTCGAGATAGGATTTATTAGTCAGGATGTAAACCCGGTAGTAATAAACGCGCCTATCGACCTGATCTTCGATGGTGTCCGGCGATATCCGGTCGACTTTGCCATCCAGCTTGCCGTAGATGGAGGAGTCATAGGCTGTGAACTTGACCGAAGCTTCCTGGCCTGGCTTGATAAAAGCGATATCGCGCGGGCTCAGTCGCGCTTCGATCAACAGCTGGTCGCCGAGCGGCACGATCTCCATGAGCACGCCGCCGGGGCCAATGACGCCGCCAATGGTGGAAATTCGTATATCTTTGACGATGCCGCGCACTGGTGAGGTTATGACGGTCCGGCGCAACTGGTCGGCGCGTCCCTCCCGCACTTTGAGCAGCGGATCAAGGTCGGCCATCGTTTTGGCATAATCGGCCTTAAGAGCAACGTAGTATTCACTCTGGGTCGACGCCAGTTTGGTGGCCAATTCAGCCTCCCTCTCCCTCATTCGCAGCACCTCGGCGGCGTTCGCCGCCCCGGTCGCCAGAAGCGGCGTGGCCATCTCCAACTCTTTTTTCGCCAGATCAAGCTGCTGGCGGAGGTTGGCGACGTTTTCGCTGAAGGCCCGGCGGTCGGTGACAAAGAGCTGCCGTTCCCGCTCAATCACATCGGCATTCTTGAGAAGCTCGGGCGGGAATGTCACCTGCGTCTGATTGTTCATTTCCGCATTGAGGCGGGCCGCCCGCGCCTGCAGGGCGGCGATCTTGACCAGCGCCTCCTCCATGGAAGCGCGCGCCAGCACTGGATCGAGCGTCGCCAGCTTTTCTCCCTTCTCGATAATGTCGCCCTCGCGCACCGGGAGTTCGTCAAGAATGCCGCCTTCGAGACTCTGGATGACCTGCCCCTTGGAAGCCGGCGTAACCTTGCCCTCGCCAACGGCCACCTCGTCGAGTTCGGCGAAGGCGGACCAAATAAAGAGGACAGCAAGCGCCGCAACGATGAACCAAAGAAGGGCGCGCAAGTGACGGGCGATGGCGGGATCGTCCGCTGCAAACGATAAATTGCTCATGACCATTGCTCCGTGGCCGTTATTGTTGGGCGTTGGCCGCTCGCGTAACCGGAGGCGGCGGGGCACCGGTGGTGAGCGACTTCAGGACTTGCTCTTTGGGGCCGTTGAGAACGATGCGCCCGCCATCGATGACGATGATGCGGTCCACCAACGCCAGAAACGAAGAGCGATGGGTGGCGACGATGAGGGTACGCGTCCCAATCCAAGCCTTCATGTGTTCGATCAGCGTCCGCTCGGTCATCTCATCAAGGGACGCCGACGGCTCATCGAGAACGACGACGTTTGGCGATCGCAGGAACAGCCGCGCCAGCATCAGCGTCTGCCTCTGACCGCCGGACAGTCCGGCGCCATTCTCACGTAGCTTGAGATCGAGCCCGTGCGGCTGATTAAGCAGGAGTTGATCGGCACAGGACAGACGCATGGCCTCGAGGATCTGCTCGTCAGTCGCGTGGGGAGCGGCGAGCAGGAGATTCTCGCGCAGCGAGCCAAAGAACAGGCTTGATTCCTGCGAGAGGATGCCGACGTCGCGGCGGATGTCGGCCATGTCGATGAGGCCCATCGCCGTGTTGTTAAAGAGGATGCGGCCTTGAACCGGCGCCGAGAGACCGGTGATAAGCCGCAGCAATGTCGATTTGCCGGCGCCGACCCGTCCGAGTACGGCGATGCGCTCACCGGGCTCAATGTTGAGCTGCGGAATGATGAGGGCCGGTTTCTCCTCTGGCCCGTAAGCATAGACGACATTCTCGAAGCGGTAACGGCCGACGAGAACCGGCTTGTGATAGGTATCTTTGTCTGGGTCGTGGTCAAGCGGCAGCATGAGCAGCATATCGAGCGCTTTTTTACCGACCCGCGCATTCTGCACCCGGCCAAGGATGGCCGCGATTTGTCCGAGCGGGGCGATGGTGCGGCTGGTCAGGATCGAGCAGGCCAGGACAGCGCCGAATGACAAGTGGCTCTCGAGAATGCCGTAGACGCCAACGATGACGACGCCGACATAGGCGAGTTGCTGCATGGCCTGCGAGAAATTCACCAGCAATCCCCCCAACAAACGCTGCTTCAGACCGATCTCGCTATTTATGAGGTTGACGCCGTTCCACAGGCTCCGAAAGCGGGCTTCCGCCTGAAGGCTCTTGATGTCCTCGGCCCGATAGATGGATTCCATCAGGATGGCATTGCGCAGAGCGGTTTCCTGCAAGCCCTCGTTGGCAAGCTTGGAGAGCGGATATTGAGCCAGGATGCCGGGCAGGAGCAGTATCGGGATGGCCGCCAGAGGCACCAAGACCAAGACGCCACCCAGGGCCCAGATAATGAAGAGGAAGGTGAGAACGAAGGGCAGGTCGATGAGCACGCCCAAGGTCGAAGAGGTGAGCAGTTCCCGAATCTGCTCAAGATCGCGCAACTGGGCGATGAGCGTGCCGGGTGAACGTGGCCGCGCGTCATTACGAATGTTGAGGACGCGGGCAAAAAACATGGCCGAGATCCTGAGGTCAGCCTGCTTGCCAAAGTGATCGGTGATGAGGATGCGGATTGTCCGTATTACGAAATCGAGAAGAAGGGCAACACCGACGCCAAGCGCCAGGATCCAAAGGGTATTGAACGAACGCGCCGGTATGACGCGGTCCCAAACCTGCATGGCAAAGATCGAGGTCGAGACCGTAAGCAGGTTGCCGAACAGCGACCCCGCTCCAAGGGCAAGCATGATGCGCCAACTGCTGGTGAAAATACCCCGCAGCCAGGATTTCGGACGTTGGCTGAGATAACTATCGAGGCGGGAAATGCGCACGGTTTCGCGCTCACGGACAATCAACAGGCGCTGCTTGTCTTTGTGTTCCAGCTCTTTCAACGGCACGACGCGTTCGACGGTCTGACCGTTGACCATGAAGGCAAGCGTCGCCGAATCTTCCGCTAGTGTGGTGATGACGCCGATATATTTATCATCGGTGGCGATGAGCGCCGGCAACATGATCGGCGTCAGATTCTTGACCTTCGTCTCGACGAAGGTACCGACGAGACCCGCTGACTGGGCAATGTCGATGATGGCTTGTTCGTTGTTGACCGAGCCGGCCCAGGCCGCGGACTGGCGCACGATTTCCGGTGACACCGCGACATTGAGATGCCGGGCCGCCAGCAGGATGGCGTCGACCCACTGACTCATCACCCGGCCTTTATCGGACACAGGAATGTGGATTGTCGAGGTGGAAAGAGTTTCAGTCATTATTGGTGTCTCCGGCTCGGGTGCGCAGCAGCGAGGTAAACTCGCCGACCGCGGTGTAAACTTTGATCTTCGCCATCACGCCATCGGAGACGGCATTGATGCGCTCGGTATCGGCTTGGTAAATTTCGCGTTCGGCGTTAATGACGTCGGTTAATGGCCGATTGTTGAGCGTGTA
>JAIRRG010000220.1 GCA_031256095.1 Desulfobulbaceae bacterium | reverse complement strand
AAACAGACCCAACAGTACCGCGGTCAACACCATCAGCACGGTGGCGGCGAACATAAATGGGATCGTAAACTTTTGATGCTCGGCCAAGTCAAGGCCCGTCAGGCCGACAATGAGAAACGTGGCCGGGGTGAGCGGACTGACCGGAAAGCCCGTGGTCATCTGGCCCATCAGCGCGGCCTGCGCCATCTGGATCGGCGGCACATTCAGCAGTTCGCCGCTCTTGGCCAGCACCGGCAGGATACCGAAATAAAACGAATCGGGATCGAACAGTAGGCTCAGCGGCATCGACAGAAGGCCGAGCACAAACGGGATGTGGCGCGCATTTTCAGCAGGGACGTGGCGCACGACCACCTCGGCCATCGCGGTGAGCATGCCAGTACCGGACATGATACCTGTGAAAGCGCCCGCCGCCAGCAGCACGCTGGCCATCATCAGCGCGGCTTTGGCGTGTGCATCAATGCGCTCACGCTGTTGTTGTACGTTGGGATAGTTGATGATAAGGGCGAGCACGGTGCCGATCATGAACATCACCACCGGGTCAACGATGCCGGAGACAAGTGTGACCAACACCACGAGCGTCAGCGCGATATTGACCCAGAAACGCCCAGGGCGGCGTAGCGCGAGTTCTTCGGGTGTGAGCGCGCGCGGCGTGACGGCGATGCCGGCGGCGTGTTCACGCGTGAGGCCCAGTCGCTTTTCCTCGCGCTTGCCCAGCACGTAGGCCGTGCCGAACACGAAGGCCAGGCCGACGATCTGCATCGGAATCATCGGATAGAAGATCACGGTGGTAGGAATGTGCAGCGCGGCGGAGGCGCGCAGCATAGGCCCGACCCACGGCAGAAAATTGGTCCCTGCCGCCATCGCTGCGACGCAGGCGAGGATACGCCGGTCAATCCCCAGCCGCGTGTATAGCGGCAGCATCGCCGGCAGCGTCACCAGAAACGTGACCGCGCCGGAACCGTCCAGGTGGATCAGCAACGCTAGCAGCGCCGAACCTGTTACAATGCGCGTGGGATGGCAACCCACCACGCGCAGAATGCCGTTGACGATCGGGTCGAGCATACCCGCGTCAGTGAGAATGCCGAAAAACAGGATGGCGAAAACGAACATGCCCGCGACCGGGCCGATACTCTGTATGCCGTGGATAATGTGCTTGCCTGTGGACAGGCCAAAGCCTGCCACCAACGCTGCGATGATGGGCACAGCGATCAGCGCGACCAGCGGCGAAAGCCGCTTCGTAATGATCAACGTGAAAAGGGCAATGACGGCCAACGTACCGATTAGCGCAAGCATGATGTGGTTTCCTCGTATACGGATGACTGGCTGATCAGGGTTTTGATGTCTTGCCGAAAACCTGCACGGTGGGCGTGCGGCTGAGTTTGACCGGCGAGGCGACCGCGCGACAGCCAGCCAGTCTGCTCAACCTTCATCGCGCGATGGACCGTATGGGAATGTGCAAAGGTCGCGCCCAGTCTGAGTATCACGTAAAATGCCACTGTCTCGTTCCCTTCCGCAAATAGAGGCGCCATATATCAATAACGTTATAATTTAATTCATAAAATATGATTTTTTTGATGTCATAAAAGCGCCTTGTAATGGATGGGCAGGCAAATTGCCGGTTAGTCACGCATCAAGGCGCGACCGATGACAATCTGTTGGATCTGCGTCGTGCCCTCGTAAAGACGCATGAGACGCACATCGCGATAAATGCGTTCAACCTTCGTTTCGTTCATGTAACCGGCGCCGCCGTGTATCTGTACGCCGCGGTCGGCCACCCGGCCCACCATCTCGGTGCAGAACATCTTGGCGCAGGCCGCGCGCATGCTCACATCCGGATTGCTCTTGCCCGCCGGTTTGGCGTCGTAACGGCGCGCGCAATCCTGCACCATCGACCAGCCGGCGTAGAGTTCGGCCTGGCTGTCGGCCAGCATCGCCTGGACAAGTTGGAAATCGCCGATGCGTTGGCCGAACTGCTTGCGCTCACGCGCATAAGCCACCGATTCGTTCAGCACACGCTGGGCGATGCCGCAGGCGAGCGCCGACAGGTGCAGACGACCTCGGTCGAGTACCTTCATCGCGGTTTTGAAGCCCTGGCCCGGCACGCCACCGATGATGCTGGTCGCCGGCAGGCGC
Organism: Desulfobulbaceae bacterium; assembly: GCA_031256095.1. Lineage (GTDB taxonomy): Bacteria > Desulfobacterota > Desulfobulbia > Desulfobulbales > Desulfocapsaceae > UBA8130. Next base: position 6,768 of record JAIRRG010000220.1, on the reverse strand, counting down.
GCGTTGTCGAGAAACACGTCGCAGGTCGTGGTGCCGCGCTGGCCCATTTTTTTGTGCGGCTTACCCAGACTCAGGCCCGGAGTATTGGCCGGCACAATGAACGCCGAGATGCCATTCGCCCCCGGACCACCGGTACGCGCCATTAGCGTGAAGGCCCCGGCACGCGGCGCGTTCGTGATAAACCGCTTGCTGCCGTTGAGCACATAATCGTCACCATCACGCTCGGCGCGCGTCCTGAGCGAGGCCGCGTCCGAACCGGCATCCGGTTCGGTCAACGCGAACGACATGATTAGCTCGCCGCTGGCCACGCGCGGCAGTATCTCGCGTTTCTGCTCGTCGGTGCCGTCCATCAGAATGCCCTGCGAACCGATACCGACGTTGGTGACGAACGCCGAGCGGAAGGCCATCGCCGTCTGGCCAAACTTGAACGCCACCGCACATTCCTGGGACATCGACAGACCGATGCCGCCGTATTCCTCGGGAATCGACAGGCCGAACAGACCCATCGTTTTCATCTCTTCTATGATGTCGGTCGGGACCTCGTCGGTTTCTTCGACGATATTCTCGGCTGGCGCGAGGCGCTTCGAGATGAAATCCTGGATCGTCGCCAGCATCACTTCAAAAGAGTCTTGATCAATTGCCATAATAAGGTCTCCGTGGTGTCGCATCAGTTAAGATAGAATCATGCGACGCATCGGTGGCAAAGACTTGTCCAAGCCAAGGATAATACGCGCACGCCTGGGCAATGCCGTTGCCCATAAAACCGTTTCCAAGAATAAAAATGTTTTCGGGATACATCGTCCTCTGTAAGTTCGCGTAACATCGGGAGGAAGCAGGTAAGGCTTTTCGGTGATTCCTCGCCTGCCGCCATATGCACAGCAAATCAGCAAGATTCATGCCAAAATCAGGAAGTATGCTTTTAGGCGAGCTTTTTGCAATTTGAGCGTAAGGCGGGGCAGTTTCCGAAAAAAGCAAAGTAGTTCTGGTAAACCTGGAACTGGTGAAAGTTTCTCTGATTGGCAACTGCCGATGATGCCTGGGATAAGCTGAAGCTTGGCTTGACATGTCGAGGCCGGTGTTGTTCGGAAGACATACACTATCTCGAATGAAAAGCTTGGCTTGACATGTCGAAACCGGTGTTGTTCGGAAGACATACACTGTCTCGAATGCGAACAGTTTTGTACAAAGGAGAGAGACGACCGTGTCGGTGTCACAGAACGAGGATAACCTCAGGAAGGTGCTTGGATGGCGGAATCATTGCAACGATTCATTCTTGGTCAACGTTCTTGAATCGATGCATGATGCAGTCGTCGTGATTAACGCGGAGGGCACAATCGTCTACGCCAATCGCTCTTACGCACGCGAGATAGGTGTACAACCCGAAAAAATTATCGGCATGCAAATGGAGAAGATAGCTCCCGGCGCTGTCGCCCTCGAAGTGCTCAAGACCGGTCAAGCTTATATTGAAAGGCCTCACAGGATAGCTAGAATCGACATCGACACTGTGGTGAACTCTGTTCCGCTTTACCAGGATGGCATTCTCGTTGGAGCAGTTTCTGTTTTTAGAAATGTTAATGAGATCAAGAGGTTAAACGAAGAGTTGGAAAGAATGAAGTACTTCACCAATTATCTCCGAAAACAACTCGATCTTGAGAAAAAGCTCCCTGAAGGCTTCAAAAATATTATCGGCTCGAATAAGAGCTTTCGGGATATGATCCTGAAGGCGATGAAAGCGTCTCAATCTGATATCACCGTACTCATTTCCGGCGAAACCGGGACAGGCAAAGATCTCGTGGCCAGGGCCATCCACAATTCGAGTAGACGGAATCGTGGCCCGTTTATCGAGATCAACTGTGCAGCGATACCAGAGAGTCTTTTGGAGAGTGAACTCTTTGGCTTTGAGGACGGGGCTTTCACCGGCGCCAGAAAGGGTGGCAAACCCGGTAAGTTTGAGTTGGCGCACGGAGGCACCCTATTTTTGGACGAGATTGGGGATATGAGCGTCATTCTTCAAGCAAAGCTGCTTCATGCCTTGCAGGAGAAACAAATTGTGCGAGTGGGCGGAACCAAGACCATTCGCACGGATGTGAGGATTATTGCCGCTACCAATCAGGATCTGGAGACGAGGATCGAAGAGAACAAGTTCCGTGCCGATCTTTTTTACCGATTGAACGTATACAGCATCAATATGATCCCGCTTCGAGACAGAAAAGATGACATACCTTTGCTAAGCACGTATTTCCTAAAAAAGTTCACTGAACGAGAAAAGAAGAATATCAAGTTGTCTTCGGCCACGTTGGAAGTATTGATAAACTACAATTGGGCAGGAAATGTTCGAGAGCTTCAGAATATAATCGAATCCGCCGTGGTCACCTGCGAGCTTGATTATATCGAAGCGGAAGATCTGCCGGAGTATATGATACTGTTGTCTCACAAGAATAAACCGGGCAGTCATCTTACGCGCGAAAATGGATCAAGCCTCAATGCGGAAATTTCCCGCATCGAACAGGAGCGAATTTTAGAAGTACTTGATAATACTGGAAATAATCGTTCAAAAGCAATCAAGATTCTGGGGATAAGCAGAAGCGCATTCTATCAAAAAATCGCCAAGTATGGAATTAAGTAGGTTTTATCTTAGTTCTGCACCAAGCCGGACTCTCAAACCGGTCCATAATCCTCCTGTATTTTCAGAAAGCGGCAGTTCGAGATATGATTACATACTTCCATCTCCATCTTATAGGATCGATGAAGGTATGTTGGCCGCAATTCAGAGTTTTCAGACCTAATAAGCTGTTGAAAAACTAAAAAATATCACAGCGACGCCACAATATATACATCATGGCAGTAAAAATGATCTCTATGTTGTCTAGCGACATGGGGTCAAGGTACTTTTTCGACAGCCTGTTCTTCCCAAACGCTGGGTGATGGAGAGAAGCTTCGCCTGGCTGGACAAGCGCGGGAGGCTCTGGCGTAACTGTAAAAGAAGTTCTGGCTCGAGTACGCATATGATGACCTTTTGTTTCATCGAAATCTTCCTGAAAAGAATTTAGACATCTTCTTAATACGGTTTTTGACAACCGTAGCCTCTGCTATAAACAGCCGTTTTTACATTCTCTGAAACTCCACCGTGTGTTCTTAGGGGTAGACAGTGGAAGGCGCTGACCAGAAGGCAGCCCGGATCATGGCACGCTATTTGCTATGACCCTTTTGAGCGTGTCACTGATCGGCATTCTGACAGGTTAGGCGGCAGGAACCGCTGCGCAGAAAGCGGCTCGGTTCACGGCACGCTATTGATGCATACTCAATATTAACACAGACACCATCCGGAGGATAATGCGTGAAAAACGATATGCTGCAGGCAGAGAAAAAAGTGCCGCTGGGCTACACGACTTATGAGGATGCCAAAGCCAATTTTCGATGGGCCGAGAGATGGGATGTTTTCGACAATCCTCCGGAAAGATTAAACATAGCTTACGAGTGCGTTGATCGGCATCCCAGAAAAAACGTAGCCATTCGTTTGAAATTTTCCGACGGGTCTAAAGAGACTTTCACTTACGGGGAACTCTCTGATCTAAGCTCCCGGTTCGCCAACCTGCTCGAACGTCTTGGCATTGGCGCTGGGGATCGGGTTGCTATCGCTTTGCATCCCTCCATTGAACTCTATGTCGCCTTCTTTGGGATTCTCAAAAGGGGCGCGGTAGCTGTGCCATGCTACCCTCTCCTGGGACCAGAAGGCTTTAGATATAGGTTAGATGATTCGGGCTCTAAACTTATATTGATTGATAAAAAAAGTGCTGACAACTTGCCAGAAAATGGCTCCTGGCGGGTGATAAGAAGTGACGAACTCGGCAATATTCTGGCCACAGAACCAACGACTTACACGACAAACACTTCAGCTGACACCCTGGCCGTTGTCCAGTATTCAAGCGGGACAACTGGTCTCCCGAAACAGGTTCTCTATAATCACAGCACCATCGGTGTTGCCGCGGTTTATACCAAGTTTTGGCTGGGCCTCCGAGATGGAGACAGATACTTATGCACGTCGTCGACCGCATGGGGACATGGCATCTGGTACGGAATCGTGGGGCCGTCGATATTTGGAAACGGCATCGGCGCATTTTCTGGCAAATTCGATCCAGAGGTTCTCATTCAAGGCCTGAAAGAATTCGAGATAACCGTCATGTCCGCGATTCCAAGGGTTTATGTCATGCTGATGAACACCGGGAAATTCAATCCGGAAGAAGGACTAAAACTAAGGCGAATGACCTATACCGGCGCTGCAATCGAGAAAAACTGTCAAGAGTACTTGTTGAAAACATTCGGGTTCATTGCCAGCTCGACTTATGGAAACACCGAGGTTGGGCCTATAGCCATTGATTATGCTTTCGACGATTATCGACCCAAAATTGGTGCGGCGGGAAGAGCGACATTGGGAACCAAAGTGGCGGCATTGAATGATCTGGCTGAAGTGCTGCCTCCCGGCGAAGTCGGTGAGCTCTCGGTATTTCGTAAGGATGAATGGCGGTCGGTCGGAGACACAGGTTTTGTGGATGCAGAAGGGTACATAACATCCCACGGCAGAAGCGACGATGTCATCAAATCATCTGGTTTCAGAATAGGGCCGTTCGAGGTCGAAACTGTTCTGAATATGCATCCGGCGGTCCAGGATTGTGCCGTGATCGGTAGTCCAGATCCTGAGCGCGGCGAAACTGTAAAGGCCTTCATCGTGCCTAATTGCGATCCCATTGATGCCCTCACAAAAGAAATTCAGGAATTTGTGAAAGCGAAGCTGAGCATGCACGAATACCCCAGGAAAATAGAATACGTTGAGGAACTTCCCAGGACGCCTGACGGGAAACTGAAGCGGAAGGTCTTAAAAGAAATGGAGATGGCGCGAATCCACAACACGAGCCATGGCTGATTGACATAGATGATCACGAAGTAAGTTAGACATGTCTTGACGGTCATCGCCGTCAAGACACCGTCGACCACACGGACAGCCTGCGGGCAGACCAACAACTGCTAGCCTATCAGAGATTGGGAAACAATCACCAAACGAGGAGAGAGGCCATGAGTGAAAATCGAATGAAAGCAACACGCATCGCAATTACCGCGCTACTTGGATTTGGCGCCTTGAGCGCGGTATCCGCCATGCCCGCCCACGCCGAAACCGAACTTCAGGCATTGAAACGGCAAGTGGCGGAACAGCAGGCACTGATCAACAAGCTGCTTGCCGCTCAGGCTAATCAAAAGGCGGCAATCGAAAGAATCGAAACCCGCGCAGCGCAAGCTCCAACTCCATCTTTAATTGAAGCCACAGCCAAAACCCCAACCCAAGCGGCCAAGAGTATCCTTCCGCAGGGTCTTAGCTGGTATGCCACCCTGGATGTCAACGTCGCCAACACCAACAGCGGTTATGGCCGCAAATTCAGCGTTGGTTCCAACGGTATGACATCGTCGAGCCTCGGCCTTAAAGCGGACAAGGAAGTTACGAACGGTTTACACGCCATTGGCGAGCTCGAAATGGGCGTCGACATTTCAACCGGCGTCGTTGGCAGCGATAACTCGGCAGGTGCCGCTGGCGTCAACAACTACGCAATGTCCTCCAGCACCCTTAACGGCAAGGGCAGTCAAATATTCTCGCGTCAAGCCTATGCCGGTATGGGCAGCGACACCTTTGGCAAGCTGACGCTGGGCCGGCAATACACCGGCTCATATATTGCCGCCGCCATCGAGAGCAACGCCTTTGGTCCCGGCTTTTATGGCACCAGCGCTCTCCTGTTGCCGCTCATCGGCGGCATGCCCACCCGCGTGAACAACTCGATTGTTTATAAGACGCCTGACTTCGAAGGATTCTTGAAAGGATTCTCGGTTTGGGCCACCTACTTCGCTGGTAGTGAAAACAACACCAATGCCCCTACCACTCCTACCCTTGCCAATAGCAACACCGTGGGGAGCCACGACGTAACAGACTCCTCCGGTGAGGGCTATGATCTCACCCTGTTCTATCGCGGCCCGGTTGAATCGCCCCTCAAAGGGTTAAGCGCGGCGGTATCGGCATGGACCGTAACTAACCCTTACTACATTGCCCAAATTGTCGGACAGGGACAACACCAGGGCTGGCAAGCCGCCGTCAATTACGATTTCGATGTCGTCAAGCTTTACGGCACGTACGTCTCGGGCTGGTATAACGGTAGCGGCAAGGGTACAGGCACCACAGGCGTAGCCTTGGCGGATGCCGATGGCTGGAGCCTCAGCGCCAAGGTACCCTTCTTGCGCGATCATGCCATCATAGCCAGCTACGCGAAACTCAATGACAAATCTACTGGTGTTACTGATGCGGACGGTCAGTTGATTGGTATCGGCTATACCTACAAGCTCTTCAAGGCATCAACGCTGTACATCAACTGGGGCAAACAGTTCAACGGCAAGCATGCCAGTTATCTTCTGAATGAGGGTGGCGACCTGTCCGGTAGTGTTAATCCTGAAAATGGCTATAACCCGGATGGTATCATGATCGGCGTGAATACCAAGTTCTAATCATCTTCGGTTGAAAAATTTGGTATGACCTGATTCCATTCCCTATTAAGAGACTGTTTTAAGTTCTTTTTAGCAATACTCTGATAAAGCGCAAAGTCATCATATCACATCCAAAAAAGAACTAAAACTTTCTCTAATATTGAATCGCCACAGCGCGAACCGCCGCCTCTCGCGATGTCGGGTCGGTACCATTGCGCCGTTGATACAGCAATGAATTCAGTCTCAATT
>JAIRRG010000187.1 GCA_031256095.1 Desulfobulbaceae bacterium | reverse complement strand
AACAACGCCTATCGAGAAAAAGTCATCAATGTTTACAAGGCCATGCGCGGAACCTATCCGTTCGACAGCATATCGGATCGAGACGCCAATCTTGATAACTTCACTTCCTTCTTCAAAGTTGGCGGCACACTCGACAGCTTTTACGAGGCCTATCTACAACCTTTTGTTACCCGCGCCGGCCAGATGCGCGGCATCATGGGCAGAAGTTTGCCCATATCCGGCCAGGCGGTCAAACAGCTTGAACGGGCGAACCGGGTGCAGGATGCTTTTTTCATGTCCGGTCGGGAGTTGGGGATCAGCTTCCTTCTTGAACCCTATGCCCTGGATGCGGGCTTAAAGCGGGTCAATTTTATCAGTACGGGTAAAACCGTGTCGTACTGGCATGGCCCGGTGATTGGCGCCGCGTTCACCTGGCCGGCGGAAGGTGGGGCGTCCTCGGAAAGCGTTCTGGAAACCATTGGCCTGGACGGTAGGGGCCAGCGCTTCACAACGCGCGGCGAATGGTCGCTCTTCAGGTTGTTCAAGGGCGCGACCATAAAACGCCAATCCGGCAACACATGCCTTCTCGAAGTGCAACAGAACGGCAAATGGGCACAATTCCTGATTCAATTCCGCAATAAGGTCAATCCCTTTGATCCCTCAGTGTGCTCGTTCTCGCTCCCAGACTCACTCCTGTAAGTCAATACCCTGGGGGCCGGCATCGGCAGCGGCCCCCAGGGTAAAAATCATGAAAAAAAACTCGAACCATATCAAACGCAAGTTCATCGGCGGGGTCTTATGCTGTTCCCTCCTGGCGGGATGCGGCGTAGCCTCCTATGAGCAGCCTCAGACTCAATCGAAGATTTCCTCATCCCAGATCATCAGCCGAAGCCGAGTGCTTCTTCCCGTGGCCGGGGGACAGACTATTCAAGTTCCCGCCGCCCTGATGACCGACACTTATCAACTCTGGCAACCCGTGAAAGTAAGGGGCTGGAAACCTTCCAAACCTATGCCTGATATTCCCTCAGGCCCGTTCGCTTCCACGCTCGCAACCGACCTCCCTCCCTCTGAGACGGATGTAATAGAGAGCTATCTGTACAACTTGACCCATAACAACCAAGCCCTGGTTACCCGTGTCCTCGAAAGGGCTGACGAGCACCTGCCGGTAATTCTGGAATCAATCAGAGCCCACAACCTGCCGCTTGAACTTGCCTGCCTGCCCATGGTGGAAAGCGCTTTCCAGCCCAGGGCGGTTTCACCGGCGGGCGCCGCCGGGCTATGGCAGCTCATGCCGGAAACCGCGCGCCGATATGGACTTACTGTCAACGCTGAAACCGATGAACGGTTCGATGTCCGCAAAGCGACGAGCGCGGCCATCGATTACCTGGCCGACCTGTACAGGTTGTTCAATGACTGGCCTCTGGCGCTCGCGGCCTATAACTGCGGCGAAGGGGCCATGAAGCGAGCCTTGGCCCGCACCAACACGGCTTCGTTATCCGAGCTGATTGTCGCCTGTAGAGCCGGTGGCGGCGCAGCTTCACCACTGGCGGAAGAAACCCTTCGTTATGTGCCTCAATTTGTCGCGGCCGTGCAAATAATGACCAACAGCGATAAATTCGGTTTTACCAGCTCCACCCCGCTGCGTTTGGACGGGAGAGCCAATAAGATTCAGGTTCAAGCTCAGGTTCAGGCTCAGGATCGAGAGCCGCCACTGACGCTCATAGGCCGGAACCGGCCGGTTCAACGCTCTGTCATGGTGCCGCGCAGCAAGCGGATCCAATAGGTTTTGAGGACAACATTATGGCGCAGGAACAAAAACGCACTTATCCCGTCTCCCTGGAATCCTGGGGATACAGCCAGACAGGGAACATGAGAAACACAAATCAGGATTCGTTTCTGAATTGGGCGGAACGCAAGCTATGGGCGGTCGGAGACGGCGTCGGCGGTCAAGAAACCAGCGGCGCCGCGAGCAAAACCATCATGACCATGCTGATGCAAACGCCGGAGCCAGAAATGTTCAGTACTCATATAGCGAACGTAACCCGCATCTTGGAAGAGGCAAACAGCCTGCTGGTAAGCCAGAAGCTCGCAACCGATAAAATGGCGGCCAGCACCATCGTCGCCCTGCTTGTGCATGGCGACATGGCCGCATGTCTGTGGGCGGGCGACAGCCGCTGCTACATTCTCAGGGGCGGCATCCTGTACCAGTGCACGAAAGACCACAGCCTGCGGCAAGAAAAAATCGACCGCGGCGATCTGACGGTTTTTGAAGCCCAGCGCATGGTCAAAGGGAACATCATCACCAACGCGGTTGGGGTCAAATCGAAACTGACCTTGGGAGAGGAAGTCTTTTCCATCAGAGCGGGCGATCGTTTCCTCCTGTGTACGGACGGATTGACGAACCTGCTGTCCGCTGATGCCCTGATGACCTATTTGTCGCGCCAGAGCGCGAAAGAAGCTGTCGATGGAATAGCGGAATCCTTGGCGCCGATGCGCCAGCCGGACAACATCACTTTCGTTATCATGTTCGTTTCAAGGTTTGATTGATCATGGGCCAGAGAAGAGGAACCCCCCAAAAGACCCAAAAGGCTCATTTGCCTTACCGCAAACATGTTCCGCCAGCTTCAAAGACGCGGCAAGAGCCGATACCGATGCGGTTCAAGCTGGAAAAGCTCCTTGGCGTTGGCGGCATGTGCGAGGTTTATGCCGCTCTTGATCTGCGGCGTCTTGAATGGAGCGACAAAACTCCCAAGGTGGCCGTTAAGCGTCTTCTCCCCCAACTGGCGGACAAGCGGCAAGCGCAATTGGCCCTTGCCCAGGAATTTTTTACGCTGCGCCACCTGATTCATCCCGGGATCGTGCGCGTCTACGACCTGCATCCCGAATCGAACGGCATCTGCTTCAGCATGGAGTTTCTTGACGGGCTTTCTCTTCATCAATCCTTGGCGAACAGACCTTCGGGATATGGCCGGGATGGAATATGGATGGCGGCAAAGCTGTTTGAAACGCTCGATTTTTTGCACGGCAAAGGCGTGGTTCATGCCGACGTCAAACCCGCCAACCTGTTCATCGCTCCAGATGGGCGGCTGGTGCTTATTGATTTTAACATCTCACAAGTGATCGTGAAGCCGGGAGCCGCATGTTCGCCGATATCCAGCGGCTTACGGGCGGCGCTCGTTTTCCCGGCGCACAGTCAGCTCCATGCCAGCCCGGAACGGCTAAAAACCGGACGGCCATCAATGGCCGACGATATCTATGCCGCTTGCTGCACCGTCTACGAGCTGATTGCCGGGAGTCATCCGTTCAATAGGCTTTCCAGCCAGGAAGCGGAAGAAAAGGGGATGATCCCGCAAAGGCCGCGCGGCATCTCAGGAGCGCAGTGGAAGGCTGTCGCCGGCGGCCTGTCTTTTTCAGCCGGGGAACGGCCAAGCGCCGGCCAGCTTTGCCGGGCTTTCGCCGCGTCGGCAATCTCAAGGCTGCTCACGAGCCTAAGCGGATAACAAGGAGAACCACTATGGCCCTGCCAAAAGCTGTTTTATGCATCTTGGGCGATGAACCGGCGGATTATGCCGCTGAGGCCGAACTGCGCGCTGTCGGGTTTGCCACCTTCTCGATCACCTGGAAGGAATTGAACGCCCAAGAGAACGGCTGGATCCAGATCCTGCCGCCTCTTGACGACCCGACGGTGGTGGCCTGGGTTTTGGCGGGCAAAACGGGAGATTTTACCGACGAGGTACGGGCGAAGGTGGCGCTGCTTACGCTCGCCATGCAGAGAAACTGCCCGCCCGTAACGGCCTTTGTCCTGACTGAGGAGGGTGATATTGCCGATGTGCCTTATGCCATGAACCACATCCAGATATACCGCCACACGCGGAAATACGCGGTAAAACTCATGGTGGCCAAAGCCAAGCCGCAGCCTTTCACGGCTTTGCCCTTCCATGCGCAAGCCCACCTCGACCCGCTCATTGGGGCATGGCTCGAAATCGCGCCGCCGGCTGGCGTCACATGGCCGGGCTTCATGGCCGGAGTCACCAATGCTGAAATCAGCGCCTTTGGCGTCGGGCCGAGAGGGGTGCTGCCGGTAAAATCGACACTGCAATTCCCGATGCTGGGCATCAAAGGGGAGCTGGGGGAAAAGCCTTTCAGCGCCTGCGCCGCCAAAAATACATTATCTGACGGCGCCTCATGTTACATGCGGCTGAACGGCACGCCCGGCCTGGTCTTTTGCGCCGAATATCCAGACGAAGACAAGCCTGAACAGCACAGCGGCAGAAGCCCTGTCCAGTTGGAGTTCGTGTAGCCGGTAAATGGGGAATGGGCAACGGGTGATGGGTGCGCGCGTCGGGGGGAAAAGCGCGTTTTTTGTAACTAATTGGTATTATTGATATAAAAAACGAGTGCCGAGATTTCGTCAGTATGAAATTGTGTAAAATTAGGCAGTTAAGTGATTAACGCAAAGAGTGAGTGCCGAAAATTCGTCAGTATAAAAGTCTGTTATTACAATTAGTTACGAAAAACCACGAGAAACGGTTGGCGAAATTTCGTCATTTTTGCTTACTGTTTGTAAGATAAGCCATTGAATCTCCGTGTTTTATATTTCTGGCATAAAAATTGCTTTATAATTTTTAGCGTGGGACATCCCACCGCCAAGACCGGGAGGCCAGGAAAAGCCTTTCATTATCCAATTTTTCAAAAGGAGATTCACCATGCCAAGTCCAGCTTACATGACGGTAACAGGCGAGCGTCAGGGCAACATCACCGCCGGCACCTTCACCGAGGCGTCGGTCGGCAACAACTGGCAGCAGGGGCACGAGGATGAAGCCCTGGTTCAGAGCTTCGACCACACGATTATGCTGCCGCGCGACCCGCAGACCGGCCAGCCGACCGGCCAGCGGGTGCACAAGCCTTTCAGCGTCGTCAAGGTTTTTGACAAATGCTCGCCGCTCTTGTTCAGCGCCCTGACTTCCGGGGAGAAGCTGTCGAAAGTGGAACTGAAGTTTTACCGGACAGCGGCCCAGGGCAATCAGGAGCATTACTACACCATCCTGCTGGAAGACGCGATCATCGTTGACATCCAGAACTGGATGCCGCACTGCCAGGATCCGAGCGCGGCCCATCTGACCCACATGGAGAAGGTTGATTTCACCTACCGTAAGATCACCAAGACCCACGAAGTGGCCAGCACCTCCGAATCGGACGACTGGAGAACGGCCACCGGCGCCTGATATTTTCCGGGCGCGGGCAACCGTGCCAATACTCCTGAATCCGGAGCGAGAATGTTCCGGGTTCGGGAGAACAGGCGGAAACCAGTGGTGTAGAGCGCAAAAGCCGCGGGCGTATTGCGCCGAGGTAAACTTGCCGCGAGCGCGACGTGGCGGAGGCAATCCAGAAAAATAGCAATAGATGAGGCAAGGCTACACATATATTTACTACACATTGATGCTGCAGGAATTGGCTTGACTCGCCGCGCCCGTCATGGCGGCGGCGTTCAAAATTTTGTTAGATAATTAAGGGAACCTCTAAAAATTATGTCCGTTGTCATTGCGAGCGTAGCGAAGCAATCCAGAAGATTAGCAATATCCAGAAGATTAGCAATATCAGTACATTACTGGATTGCTTCGTCACGTTGTTCCTCGCAATGCCCGTTAAAGGGAACAGTCAATAGGCGATTTGAAAAGCTTTGGCCTGATCGAAGGTTTCCTGACGGACAATGATTGCGTACATAATGTTCAGTAG
>JAIRRG010000147.1 GCA_031256095.1 Desulfobulbaceae bacterium | reverse complement strand
AGAATACCAGGCAGGACTGACCTTGGACCCTGACAATACCAATCTGCTCAATAGCCTGGGCGTCGCTCTGGCCATGCTTGACAATAATGGCGAGGCCAAGCTCTGTTTTCAGCGGGCACTGCAAGCGGACGCCGCCAATTACATGGCGCTGTGCAACCTCGGCTTTATCGCCCAGGCGCAAGACCAGCTGGATGAGGCCATCGACTTTTTCACCCGGGCGCTGCCGCTGGCCGCTGAAGATGAACAGATCGAGCAGCGCGACAATGAAGGCCATCGGCTGGCGCAGGACTTACGTTTTTACCTTGGACGGCTGTATTGCCAGACCGGGCGCTACGACGAAGCGGTGAAAATTCTCAAAAAATGGCAGCAATTATGCGCGAATGAACGGCAACGGCGCAAGGCCTGGCGTTATCTCGGCGAGGCGCTGGCTGGCACAGGTGAAAGACGCCAGGCAATGGCCGCCCTGCAACGGGCGCTTGCCGCCAATCCTGGCGACCACGAGGCCATGAGTCTCTTGGGTGAATTGATCATGCGCTCTCATGAAGGCGACGAAATTGCCCTGTCTCTATGCCGGAAAAGCGTTGAGCTTATGCCCTATTCGCCGCTGTACCGGCTGCGGCTGGCCGAGGCCGAATACCATATCGGCGATTTACCGTCGGCGCTTGCCCATTGCCCGCGCCCTGGCCGATTAAAGGCAGGGCAGCGGGCGAAGTCGGAGAGAAGAATTGTCAGCCTGCTTGCCGATATTTACCGGCAGATGGGCGAAACAAAAAAAGCCGCTTATTGGGCGGCGCGGAAATAACAAGAGGAAATTGTATGCGTATTCTGCAACCAGGGAAAAAACTTCAGGAACCGGAACATATTCTTGACAGCACCAAGTCGAGCAATTCATGGCGGATGTTTCGCATCATGGCTGAATTCGTCGATGGTTTCGACCTGCTGTCGCGCCTGGAAGTACCGTCGGTGACCATCTACGGTTCGGCGCGGCTGGCGCCCGGCAGCCATTACTATCTGATGACCGAGCGCGTCGCCTATGATCTGGCCAAAGCGGGCTACGGCATCATCACCGGCGGCGGGCCCGGCATCATGGAGGCGGCCAACAAAGGGGCAACCGAGGGCGGCGGCATTTCCGTCGGCCTGAACATCGAGCTGCCACACGAACAAATGCCAAACACTTACACCACCGTTCCTCTTGAATTCAAACATTTTTTTGTCCGTAAGGTGATGTTCATGAAATACGCTACCGGCTTTATCTGCATGCCCGGCGGTTTCGGCTCACTCGACGAACTGTTTGAATCGCTGACCCTGATCCAAACCAAACGCACCAAGCCTTTCCCAGTGGTCTTGGTCGGAGGTAAATTCTGGTCAGGACTTGTCAACTGGTTAAAAGACACACTGCTGGCAAATGGCACCATCGCCAAGGAAGACCTGTCGATCTTCACCATTCTTGATGAACCACGAGAGGTCGTTGACTACATTTTAGCCCGAATGCCCAAAATCGATCCGCCACCGGAAAATCATTAAGGGGAAACGATATGGCACAGATTGACGCTTTCTTCAGATTGATGAACGACGAGAAAGCGTCCGACCTGCATCTTGTGGCCGAGCAGCAGCCGATGCTCCGCATCCGTGGCGACATGGAGCGGGTGAGGTTCAAGAAACTGACCCATGAAGAGTTGCGGGCCATGCTCTACGAGATTTGCCCGCAGGAGAAAATCAAGGTTTTCGAGGAAACCGGCGATATTGACTTCGGCTACGAAATCCCCGGCCTGGCCCGTTACCGCTGCAATTTTTTCCAACAGAAATATGGGATTGGCGCCGTCTTCCGGCAAATTCCCGATGGAATCATGACCACCGAGCAACTCGGCCTGCCCCAGGTGATCACGCGGCTGGCCCATCTGCCGAAGGGTCTGGTGCTGGTCACCGGGCCAACTGGCTCCGGCAAATCAACGACGCTGGCGGCGATCATCGACGAGGCCAATCGCACGCGCCAAGACCACATCATCACCATCGAAGACCCGATAGAATTTGTCCACCGTTCGCAAAAGTGCATGGTCAACCACCGCGAGGTTGGACTGCACACACGGAGTTTCGCCGCCGCCCTGCGCGGCGCCTTGCGCGAAGACCCGGACATCATCATGGTCGGCGAAATGCGCGACCTGGAAACCATCGCGCTGGCCATGGAAGCGGCAATGACCGGGCATTTGGTTTTTGGCACCTTGCACACAATCAACGCCATGAAAACGGTCGATCGTATCGTCGAAATTTTCCCCGCCAGCCAGCAGGGACAGGTGCGCTCAACCCTGGCCGACGCCCTGAAGGCCGTGGTTTCCCAGACCCTTTTCAAACGACTGGACATCAAAGGCCGCATCGCTGGCCTGGAAATCCTCATCGCCACCCCGGCGGTGCGCAACCTGATCCGCGAGGCAAAAACCCATCAGCTCATTTCTTCGATGCAGACCGGCAAAAGATATGGAATGCAAACCCTCGACGACGTGATCCAGGGTTTTCTCGACCGGGGCATCATCAGCGCCGACGACGCCTATGGCAATGCGGTCTAAAAAGCGCGCTTCGTCAAATACCTGCGCAACCCGCCCAGCGATTTCACCGAAGCCTAAGGCAAACGCTCGGCTGTCCTATCTGTTGGCGGAACAATCCCCTTTCTCCTTTCACATCGCCTGCAAGATAAAACCGGCCAGCGGCGGGATGCGGAAGCGGGCGCTGAATTCGGCTTGGCCGCGCGGTTTTTTCTCGGCCTTGATGATGCCTTCAGGGCAGAGGCCGGCGCCGCCGAAACGTTTTTCGTCGGAGCAGAAAATCGTTTGGTACGAACGCTCGCTTGGCAGGCCAACCCGGTAATCGTCCAAGGTCTGTGGCGTGAAATTCAGCACCGCCACCAGGTGGTTATCGCCTTTTTCGTCGAAGCGGGCAAAGGAGATGATTGAATTGTTGGTGTCGGAGAAATCCAGCCATTTGAAACCTTGCCAGGCAAAATCCTGCTGCCACAGGGGCGGATGGCTCAGGTACAGGCGATTCAGTTCGGCGGTAAAATACTGCAATTGCCGGTGTCGATTATCTTCATCGCCAGTCAGCAGATGCCAGTCGAGGCTCCGTTTGCAGTACCATTCCGACCACTGGCCAAATTCTCCGCCCATGAACAGCAGTTTTTTTCCCGGATGCGCCCACATGGTCAAGAGCAACAGGCGCATGTTAGCGAATTTTTGCCATAAATCGCCCGGCATCTTGTCGATGAGTGAGCGTTTGCCATGCACCACCTCGTCATGCGACAGGGGCAGAATGAAATTCTCGGTGAAGGCGTACATCAAAGAAAAGGTTAATGAATTATGATGAAAACGGCGATAAAGCGTATCCTTGGAAAAATAAGCGAGAAAATCGTTCATCCAGCCCATATTCCACTTGAAGCCGAAGCCGAGGCCGCCCTGGTCGGCTGGTTTTGAGACACCGAAGAAACTCGTCGATTCTTCGGCAATCATCAAGGTATTCGGATAGTTGGCAAAAACTACCGAATTGGCGTGGCGGAGAAATTCTATAGCCTCCAAATTTTCCCGTCCCCCATGGCAGTTGGGAATCCACTCACCGGCCTGACGCGAATAGTCGAGGTAGAGCATTGAGGCAACGGCATCGACGCGCAGGCCGTCAATGTGGTATTTATCAAGCCAAAACAAGGCATTGGCGATCAAATAGTTACTCACCTCGCGGCGTCCGTAGTTGTAGATCAGCGTGCCCCATTCGGGATGGGCGCCGCGCCGTGGGTCGCCGTGTTCATATAAAGGGGTGCCGTCGAAATTGGCCAGGCTATGGGCGTCGCGCGGAAAATGCGCTGGCACCCAGTCGAGAATGACACCGATACCTACTTGGTGACACTGATCGACAAAATCCATAAATTCTTCCGGTTTGCCATAGCGGCTAGTCAGGCTAAAGGTCGCCGTCACCTGATAACCCCAGGATTCATCAAGTGGATGCTCCATCAAAGGCAGCAGTTGAATATGGGTAAAACCCATCTCCTTGACATATGGAATCAGATCCCGCGCCAACTCCGCGAAAGTGAGAAAGCGTTCTGGATCATCCGGGTCGCGCCGCCAGGAACCGGCGTGCACCTCGTAAATGGTCAGAGGCCGCTGATAGAGCGGCTGTTGGCGTTTTTGCCGCTGCCAATCCTCGTCCTGCCAGTCATGGCGGTCGAGTGGATAAACGATTGAGGCGGTATTCGGGCGGACTTCCCCGTAAAACTGCAAGGGATCGGCCTTCAACAGGATATGGCCTTCCTGGCTGCGGATTTCGTATTTGTACAATTCACCCATGCCGAGGCCAGGAATAAACAGCTCCCAGACACCGGAAGCGCCGAGGCTACGCATCGGATGGAGGCGGCCATCC
>JAIRRG010000109.1 GCA_031256095.1 Desulfobulbaceae bacterium | reverse complement strand
CCGCATCGACGACATTTATATCGTCCATCGGATAATTGCCATCCACGGCTATATTCGCAGGCAGGACATCTTCTCATTACCGAACCTTAACATGGTCCGGTTTGAGTAGGTATTACCAACCGTTTTAGGGAGGGTCAAGGAGCGTCGTGTTGTCGGGAGATTCTTTGTCTCTCCGTCGTGGTGTGGCGGGAATAAACCAACCGCAGAAAATGACCTCAAACACCATGCGAACAATCTGCCAGAAGGAAGGGCGAGGACGAGAAATTGGCACAGATTCTTGCTCGCTCGTCAATAACGTAGCCAAAACCTCACGGGCGCGAACCGCATCCTCTTCCCGCACCATGAAAGTCCTGACATTGTAAAGCCCTATCTTGACATTAGGAAGCCCTATCTGTACACCGGGGTATAAGTCGCCGAAATTTCTGTTATGCACAAAGTACGGGATGCCTTCCGCCATCAGCAGGCTTTCCGCCAGCGCCAGGTCAGCGGGATTATCTGGTTGGTAGATCGGAATCATATACAGCAGGCAGATGAAGTAGCCTCCCGCCGTCCCTCGTCAGGAGAGGCACCAGGGTTTCTCGCAATCATGTCGAGGTAGGCTGGGTCATGCACTGGCACCGTTCAAGGAAATTGTGAAGTTCTTTTTCAGTCATTGTTTTTCGGCTCCTATGATCGGCACCGATTGGTTAGGAATCATCGTTGCGGGCAGTTTCCCGTCCCAACGTTCTGCCTGAATCAAATGAACCAACGTCGGATTTTGTGCTAGCGCGTCAGCCTTCGCTTTGATAGCTGATGCTTCCGCCTTGCCTCGCATTTCGATGGCCGCGGCTTCGGCTTTGGCTGCCATCACCTTCGCGTCGGCTTCTCCCTGAGCGCCAGCTCGAACCATGTCGGCCTCGATCTTCTTACGCTCGAAGTTCTGCTTGACCTTCTCAACCTCGACCTGCGCCGCCATTCGTGCTTCGACCGAAGCTTCATAGTCCTTCGAGAAGTCTATCGACTCAATCTGCACGGATTCAACTATAAATCCTTCTCCGGTGAGTTGTTTGGTCAGTTCGGTAACCACGGCATTAGCCATGGCGTTTCTGGAGCGCACGATCTCAACGGCATCGAATTGCCCGAATACGTCCTTTGATTTTGACATAATCTGCGGGATAACGATTCGTTACTCGAAGTCGGTATTGTATTGCGTGTAGATTGTCGCAACAGAAGCAGGGTTGAGCGAATAATTCACTGATAGCTTGACATTCGCCGCCTGAATATCCTTGCTGTATGTGTCAGTTTGTATCTCGACTTTATGCGTCCTGACGCTAATTTTCTCAACAGTTTCGATAATGGGCCACTTGAAATGCAAGCCGGGTTGGGTGGTGTCTACAATTTTAGAGAAGCGTAGAACGACGCCCCTGTCGCCCTGGTTGATTGTATAGAACGACGAAAAGGATGTTATTGCCACAACAAACAGACAAACAACTAACCCGGCGATCTTAATTCTAATCATCTCATTCATTTTTAATCTCCTTTTTTTATAAATGTTCATTGATTTCAGATATGTAACTGAATTTTTTGTAAATGACACTTTCGTTAAAAATTCTGCATTTGTTCTTAGAGCATAATGCAGAACGACTTTAAGGACACCGTCATTATTTGATAGGCACCATCCATTTCTTGAAAATATTGGCTAGTGCCAGATTGAGCAACTTGAACATAGCCTCATCACTGGGGAACGAGCCCCTGTTCTTCGTCATCTTCTGCAATGGCAGTTTTATCGGCAAAATGGTATAACCCCGTCATAAAACAATTATTTGATAGGCTAAAAGCCGCCGGGAAACCCTTCAAAGTCGCCATGACCGCTTGTATGCGAAAATTACTGACTATCATCAATACCATCATGAAAACTCATATTCAATGGCAAAATCTACTGGAAATTTGACACGGTTGCTCGCTGAGGTTGGCATGGTCACCTCCTGTCTGGCAGAGATTTTGGTATAACTTCGCCAGAATATCCAATATATCTCCCCTTACCCGCTCTTACACAAGCAAATTCCGCGCCAAAAGAGTGCTATATGCTGAGGCAACAGTTAAACACTGATGCCTTTGCGGCAGCCTGGAAAATACCACTGAAGGCTTCGATTCTAACGTTGCCTGTCACCGCCGTTTTCCTGGCAGCAGTTCCTCGATCATTTTTCTCTGCCGCATCCGCTCCGCTGCCCGCCGCGCCACGGCGATCGGCTGGCCCGTGTCGCGATCAAGGCCGCTGACGTACATGGCGGTGGCGATGGTGCCCGGCGTTGGCGTAAAATCCTGACAGGCTGCCACCGTCACGCCCAGGGTTTTCATATGACTGGCCAATTTCCTGGCGTCTTCCGCTGTGGCCCCGGGGTGGGCGCTGAGCAAATAGAGGCTGAGCCGCGCCGGTTTGCCCAGTTCCTGGCCAATCGCCTGGCATAAAGCCAGCAGTTGCAGCAGTTCCTGATGTTTTTCTTTACGCATCAGGCGCAGGACGTTGTCGCTGCTGTGCTCCGGAGCGATTTTCAAAACGCCGGGACAGTGTTTGTCAAAAATTTCTTTCAGCAGACGCGGGGTTCGTCGTAGAAGCTCCATGCGCAGGCCGGAGGAAATGAAGACATGGCGGACGCCGGCGATGGCGCCGACTTCCCGTAATAATTCGAGAAACTCCCGCTCGTTCGTCCGCAGGCGCTTACAGACCTTCGGGTACAGGCAGTCGTGACGGCGGCAGCCACTGATGGCGCAGGTGGTGGCGTAAAGATTGGCAGTCGGTCCGCCCAGATCACTGATGGTGCCGGTGAAATCATCCTGACTGGCGATTTTTTCGCATTCGGCGACAATGCTGACGCGGCTGCGGCTTTGGACGGCGACGCCCTGATGCCGGGTGATGGCGCAGAACGAGCAGCCGCCGGAACAGCCGCGGACGACGGTCACGGAATGGGCAATCATGCGGGCCGCCGGCACCTCGCCCGCCGTTGGATGCGCCCGGCGCGTGAACGGCAGGGCATACAGGGCGTCGATTTCGTTGGCCGAGAGCGGAGTGGCTGGCGGATGCTGGGCCAGCCAATGGCTGCCCTGCCGCTGCCAGAGAATGCGCCGGTCATTTTGCCGGGCTAACTGGTCGATGGTCAGTTCTGTCTCAAGGAAACGTTTCGGTTCGGCCAGGACGCTTTCATAAGAGGCCAGCTCCAGGCCGTCCGTATCGCCGCAATCATCCCGCTCCTTTGCCGTCAACCGCTGACAGGTACCGGGGATGCCGGCAAGCGGTTCACCCGCCCGCAGGCGGCGAACAATCTCCCGCGCCGCCCGCTCGCCCATGCCGTAGACCAGCAGATCGGCTTTGGCGTCGGTGAGGATTGAGGCCCGCAGTTTGTGCTGCTGATAGTCGTAGTGGACAAAGCGCCGCAGTGACGCCTCAATACCGCCCAAAATAAGCGGCGCCGATGGGAAGGTCGCCCGCGCCAGATGGCTGTAGACCAGACAGGCGCGGTCGGGCCGGTAGCGGTTGCCGCGCGTGTGGCTGCCGTCGCGCCACGGGCTGCCGCCCGGCGAGTAGGCGTCTTTTTCCCGCACCTTGCCGTTGCCCGTGTAGTTGGCGACGATGGAATCGAGGTTGCCTGCGGTAATGCCGCAAAAGAGTTTTGGTTCCGGAAATTGGCGGAAATCATCAAGCTGGCCGTAGCGCGGCTGGGCGAGAACCGCCACCTTCAGCCCTTCCGCCGCCAATACCCTGGCGATGATGGCGACGCCAAAGGCTGGGTGATCGACATAGGCGTCGCCAGTGACGAGCAGCACATCCAGGGAATGCCAGCCTTGGCGTTGGCATTCGCGCCAAGAGACGGGCAGGATACCTGATGTCTCCTGGCGCTTGGCGCAATGGTTACGGCTCAATGGACATGGCCGGATACAGACCCTGCCGGGGACCGACGCGGTAGGGCTGGATGATGTTGATTGAAGTGCTTTGATGATTCTGGGCGTGACCGCGGTTTTTGCCCTTATTGTAGAAGGCGCCGTTGTCCTCAAGGATGTGGCGGGTGGTGGCGCGGAAGCCATCGACAAACAGCTTGCCATCGCCGGCAAAGGTCATGCCGCCGATCGTTAGTTTCCGTGATTCGCTTAGCACATCGAGGGCGACGGAGTTTGTGGCCAGATCTTGCCGCGAGCCGATGAAACCCCATACCAGATGATTTTCCGGGATGACAATAGCTTCCTCGCTGTCAATGATAGTATGCGGCATGATAATGCAGCCTTTGCCGATGCTAATTGGCGCCTCCGGTTTGCCGTTCAAAAAGCTGTTGAAAGCGACGAAGACGTTTTCTCCCACTTGGCTGTGGATGATTTTCGCGCCGTGGGCGGTGATGTCGTAACCGGACAACTTGGAATCGACGATGAAGGTATTTTCCTGGGCGTTCGAGCCGCGCCCTATTTCGGCGTTGTCAAGATAGGCGCGCTGGCTGACAAGGACATTGTCGCCAATTTTTGTCCTGCCTTTGATCAGGGAGAAACGGTTAACCGCCGAGCTGGCCGGAATCCGCAGCTTACCGAGCTTGCCGCTGTCGTAGATGCGATCGAAGTCGTGCTTTTTGCTGTCCACGAAATCGAACAGTATGCCGCAAGGCCGGTGGTTGTCGTCAAACGCTACGTAACGGCGAAGAATCTTCGGCGGCAGCGTGTAGTGAAAGGAAAACTGGCTCTTTTCGATCCACACCGTGCCCGGTTTGATGACGCGGCCAAACAGTTCGTTGGCCTGAAGGTAAGAAAAATCGCCGACAACGCAGGAGTGCAGCGACATTTGATCGACGGTGGAGAAAATGCCCAGATAACAGCCTTCAAGAGTCGAACCGTGGATGTTCGAATAATGGGCGGCCACGGAATTGCGCACGAACATCTCTTCCGGCATTGCGATGTTGTGCGAGCGGTTGTGGATCAGGGTGCGAAAGAGAAAGCTGTTGCGGATCATGATGAATTCATCTTCGGTCAGCGGCAGTTCTTTGCCCCACGAGACCAGATCGCCCTTGCGCTTCAGCTCGTCGCCGCGCACATCACTTTTGTAGACCACCGAATCATGGACATGGCACTGGCCGAGAAAGTAGCTGCCGGCGATGTTCGAGCCCTTGAAATGCAAGCGCAGCGGATGCTTGGAGGTGACGGCGTAAGTGGCGTAGTATTCCAGCATCTTACGTCGGTTGGTGGCGGCGTTGATGTAGGTGCCGACGCTGAAATTGTGTTCTCGCAAACTGGCGTTGACCCGATTGATGATACGCTCGACCAGCAAAAAAAATTGTTTCATAGGATACTCCCGGCAAAGTTTTTTCCCGCTTCGCGGGGGAGGAGGAAACCGAGTTTCAAAGGGCTTTCCATCTTTGCGCCAATGTACCATAATTCCCGGCCTTCTCTCCAGCTTTTTTGCGCCTGAGGCAATTCCGTCTTTTTGGCGCAAGCGCCCAGCCTGGCCTATTTTGTGGATGCTCTCAGGGCTGTTTCGGCCCGCAAAATAATGCGGCGGTCTTGCGCCAACGCAAACTACCGGGTACACAAGCTGCGGGGTGTTTTTTCTGCGCTTTGGGTTTGCCGGTTGGCTGGCGGCTCGCCGGGAATTATCCTGGCGATTGAAACAGCGCCGCCTTCTCGCGGGATGTGGACAAAGTGCGGGCGATTTTCAGCAGACGTTGAGATGGGAAACATGAAACAGCTATGGTTGTCGCCTTTGTTGGTGTTGATAGTGTTGCTGCTTGTTGTCGGTCGCGCCATGGCCGCTTGCATCGAGGGCAATTGTCAGAATGGTTCTGGCACGTTTTTGGGCGACGATGGCCGCCGTTACGAAGGCCAATTCAAAAATGGCGAACTGAACGGCAAAGGGCGGCTCGTCTATCCGAATGGCGATATCTACATCGGGCAGTTCGCGGCTGGGCGCTGTAACGGCAATGGCCAGTGGAACAGTGCCAAAGGTGATGTCTACGCCGGCGCCTTTTTGAATGGCATGTTTGACGGTCGCGGTGACCTGCGCCGGATTGGTGGCGAGCATTATGCCGGCCAGTTTGTTTCCGGGCGTTACCATGGCGCCGGCAAGATAGATTTTCCCGATGGCCGGCAATACCAGGGTGACTTCAAGGATGGGGTCGTAAACGGTTATGGCAAGCTGACTTTTGCCGATGGCTCGTATCATGAGGGTTTATTTGTCAACGGCAAGGAAGCGGGCAAGGGCATAGGCCAATACGCCGACGGCAGCCGTTATGAAGGCATGTTCAAAGATGGCCTGCGTCAGGGACCGGGGAGCATGGTCTGGAAAAACGGCCTGCGCTTCACTGGCGACTTCGTCAAAGACCAGCCCAGCCATGGCGAGATGTTCTATCTGAATGGTTCCCGTTACATCGGCGATGTCCGTGATGGCCTGCCAAATGGCCAGGGCGTTTTTGTTGGTACCGACAAAACCCGTTATGCGGGTGATTTCGTTGCCGGCAAGCGGCAGGGCAAGGGTGAGCAGAAATACGCTGATGGCTCGGAATATATCGGCGGCTTTGCCGCGGATTTACCGCATGGCCGCGGCCGTTGGCTGACGCCGAACGGTGAAAAAATCGTTGGCCGTTTCGAGCACGGCCAGCCGCTGCCCCCGGAGGAAACAGCGCTGCCGCACGATATTCTGAGCCGTGGCTTGGCACTGACCCATGTCAACAGTGCCACCGAGCGGGTACCGAATCGCGATGGTGTCATCGAGATCAAAGGTATTGCTGTTCAAGAAAGCCGTAAGCCTGTGCAAAAACAGGCTGAAAATTCCGCTCGAAACGCTATTGAGAAAACCGCACCGGAAGGCGGCAAGCCAGCGTTGGCGGCGAACGAGCAAGAACGGGGCGGCTGGCTGAGAAAAATCTGGCCTTGGGGCAAGGGAAAAGAGAGCGCGACAGATAAGCACCACGAAGAAGCTAGTCAGGCGGTGACTAAAACCACACAAACCCCACCGACAACTGCCGCCACGGTGAAACCGGCGCTGGTCGCGAAAACCCCAACCGCCGCCACGCCTAGCACTCAGCCCGTGGCCGTGGCTAAGGCTACGGAGCCGAAAGCGGTGAAAACATCGCCGGAGGAATCCGTCGACGCCGCCGAAGCGCAAGCCCTCGGGCAAGCCCCCGGGCAAGCCTCCAGGCAAGCCCCCAGTCCGGGGCGGCAGGCGGCCATGCCTTCCGCTCCGGCTTATGGTGCCACTGGTGAGGTGAGCAGTGCGGTGTCTCACGATGCTTCGCTCCGGAGGAGCGCCGCCCTCGATAATGCTGTTCTGCCATCAACCCCGAGCGCTGGCCAATCGCAGGATTCAGAGCGTTTGACCCAACCGTCGCTTACCGCTTCCACCCGAGAGCCGGTGAAATCGCAAGATACCAGGCCAGACACGGCCAAAGCCGTCGCCGCCAAAAAAGAGAAAATGCCAAACTGGCTGGCCAGCATCTTCACCAGTGATCATGACGGACAGAAGGCCACCACGCTGCCAAATCCAGTCAAACCGGAGCCAGCTCAATCAGCATCGGCCAAACCGGGACCGGAAAAATCGCAACCGGTCCAGCAAGCGCCGCCTGCTACGCCGGCAATCAAACCGGCCTTGACAAACAGCAAGGCTGAGGCCAATACCACCGCAGCGGTTGAGACAAAGGCAGCGCCGCCGTCTAAAACCGAGGTGCCCGTCAAGACCCAGGCTCCCGCGCCCGCCGCGGTCACGCCAAAACAGATGGTGCGCAATGGCCTGATTGTCGACGCGGCGACAGATGCGCCAGTTACTGGCAAGGTGCAGATCATCCTGCCCGACGGCGGCATCTATGATGGTCAGGTGGAAAATGGCCTGATGCAGGGTAAAGGTGACCTGCGTTACGCCAGTGGTGACAGCTATAGCGGTCAATTCCAGCTCGGCAAATGCCAGGGGTGGGGCATCTACCGCTACGCCGACAAGCGGGTCTACACTGGCAATTTTCGTCAGGGCCTGAAAGAGGGCAGCGGTGAGTTGGTTTACGCTGATTCGACCCACTACAAGGGCGATTTCAAAAACGACCTCTTTGCCGGGCATGGCGAATACCGTTTCGCCGACGGCAGCGTCTACAACGGCAATTTTGTTAAAGGAGCCTTCAACGGCAAAGGCAAGATTATTTATGCTGACAAATCGGTGTATGAAGGAGAATTCAAAAACGATCTGCCCGAGGGGCGCGGGATGCTGATTTCGGTTGATGGCAGCGTCTTTGAAGGGCAATTCAGGAATGGCCGCCGCAACGGGCAGGGCCGCCTGAAAACGAAAGCTGGGCAGGTGATTGAAGGGAAGTTCATCAACGACAAGCTGACTGAGCGCAACGACAAAACGAAGAGCAATTCATGATACGTTGGCGATACAAGACGCTGCATTTTGAACTGAAAAAAGACGGTATTCTTGGCGGTCTCTTCCTCGATGAGCAGGAATTGGAGCGAAGTCTGTGCCGCCACGGCCAGGATGGCTGGGAATTGGTTGCCATTCTCGATGTTCGGGATGGTTTGGTTGCCCTGTGCAAGCAACCATTTGCCGAAGGGAATATCGCCGGAGCGGAAGCGATGGCGGCGTCCGGACGGAAAGAGGAGGGAAGCATTCCAGACGCTGAAGCCACCCCTCTTGTTCAAGCCGCCATCGGCTTCCGTGACATTGCCCATCCTGGTTTGACCCCTGAGGCCAGACCTCTTGCCGTCAAGAAAGCCGCCGCGCCGCAGCCGGAACCGGAGGAACAGTCAACTGATCTGTTCGGTCAGTCTGATGATGAGGATGAAGCGCCATCGGACGGGCCGCGCGTCGACACGGGCGGCGACGAGGAGGGGAGTGGTCTGTCGAGTATCAAGATTGAGTAGGAAAATGCCCGCCGCTTGTCAGTCAGCTAGCGGCGGTGGATGAACCCTCTTGTCCTTTAGCCTGGATAGCCTACCCCTTAGCCTCCGCCGCCGCCTTGGCCCGGTACACGGAGATAACCTCACCGCCCATACCCCAGTTGTCGAGATCGACCTCATCAATAACCACCACGGTGGTCGATGGTTTTTTGCCCAGGACATCGAACAGCATCTGCGTGGTTCTTTTGATCAGTTCGGCTTTCTGTGCAGCGGTGGGGGCCTCTTTGCCCCCCGTGACTTTGATGTTGACATATGGCATAGCGATCTCCCTTTTATCTATCGTTTTGTGCCCAAAGGCTGTCCAACAGACTGGAAAAAAACTACCATCCTTCCTCTTCTTCGGCAAGCAGGATACTATCCGCCTATTTTCCCGGAATAGTCATCAGTAAAAAACCTCATATTTTGATTGGCAATAGCTGCCTAGCGGTTCGATTTACGCTCAGATAGAGCGCAGCCCGAAAGGGAAAACAAATATTCTCTGTTTGCATGGCTCATGACCGCCACCAAACCATCATCTCCCCAAGGCCAGACGCCAGCAGACGGCAGTTAGGACCACGGCCAGGCCGAACAACACACTCTGGGCGGCAAACGATTTACGTAAGCCGAAGATTTTTCGCCAACTGAGGGCATAGCCCGTGACCAGGCCGATCAGCAGCCCGCCGAGGTGGGCGCCGAAATCGGTCTGTTTGCCTTCGCCGCCGAGCATGGCCAGGAGGGCGCAGGCGGCCATCAGAGGCATCCACCAGCCGAAACGGCCATAAACGCGATGCCGTTGGAACTGAAACGACGACAGGATGCCAATGCCGGCGAAGAGCGCGGTGGAAAAACCCACCGAATCGTGGCTGCCGCCGTGCAGGCAGGCGTTGATCAGGTTGGCGGCGGCGGCGCTGGCGATTAGGGCGAACAGACCCAGGCCGTTGCCCAGGGTGTGGAAGTAAAAATAGAGGATAATGAGGCCGATACCGGCGTTGCTGATCAGGTGGACGCTATCGGCGTGCAGGCAGAGGGCGGTGACGGCGCGGTACCATTCGCCCTGGGCGATGGCCGATGCCTGGGCGGAAGCGGCGGCAAAAAACGGTGAATGGTCTTGCCAGGGTCCGGTTATGGCGTAGGCCAGGCAAAGGCCACCACTGATGACCAGATTCATGGCGCGGAAGATCGGTGTAAAAGAATCCGGGGCCACGGGTGGCGGCCTTTGGTTTTCTTCTAGGCAGGCGATGATTTCGGCTTCGGCGCTGGCCGCGTCATCGGCGGCAGTGGCGATTTGCCAGCCATGGCGCCAGAAGACGCGGTGGCCGATGCCGGCGGCAAATAAGGCCAGCGAGGCGAGATCGCTTTCTTCCTGGTCGCGGCTGACGAAGACTATGCTATCTTGCCAGGCCGCTCCGCTCCGTCTTTCCGGCATCATCATGGTTCAGGCTAACAGGCCCATCGCCTTGCCCTGTTTTTTGGGGCGCTTCATCCTTTTGCCGTCAATGTATGGCGTAAATTGCATACGGTAGAGAGGTTTTGCATGGTTTTGCGCGATGGCGGCAACGGCAGCGAAGATGTCATCTCTGCGATGTGGTGAATCATGGCGTGTCCTTGGCCAGGCGGGAAAGAAAATGATGTAAAAACGGTAGGCGAACTTGCGGATCGAGTCAAGGAAAGCTATGGCGGGAAAAACTGCCTCTTGTCTTTCTGTGCCGGCCTCGAAATAATACTCATTCTCGAACTCTTGCTATCCCGGCGCGGCATTCATGCCGTGTAATACCATTTTTATTGATAATATAATTAACGATGGTATATGGCTCATGCCAGGAGGATATACCCATGGCGCGACCAAAATCAGTGTTTACAGAAGGCTTGGCCGCAAGTGCCAGAGCCGATATGGA
>JAIRRG010000102.1 GCA_031256095.1 Desulfobulbaceae bacterium | reverse complement strand
CCGCATCGACGACATTTATATCGTCCATCGGATAATTGCCATCCACGGCTATATTCGCAGGCAGGACATCTTCTCATTACCGAACCTTAACATGGTCCGGTTTGGGTAGGTATTACCTTTATTTTTATCAATCGAAGACCTTCTGCCTTGCCTGCTGTTGATGCTGTCTCCTTATTGTCAGGCTCTTCTGCCGCGTTTTTCGACAAACCGAAACCCTGAAGCCCCATCCCAATGACCAATGCCGCCACCAGGACGATGAGCCATCTTTTCCTGTTCATTTTCCCGCCCCCTTGCGCTCCGACTTTTCAGCGTTTCTGCTCTTCACAAATTTGCGCGGAGGTTTTCTTGGGCCAGGTAATCTCGCCCTGGCCATTTTTCAGGACCTCGACACCGCATACTGTGTCCACGGATACAATGACCTGGCCTTGGGCGTTGATGTAGCTTACTTTTCCGTTTTCTCTGACACTTGCCAAGCCATTGGCGGCAAAATCCGATGCACCCTCAAACCTTGGTGCAATCACGAGATGACCCTGGGTGTTGATGTAACCATATTTCCCGTTTTCCTCGATCCACGCCAAGCTATTGGCGGCAAAATCCCCAATATTCTCAAATTTTGGCGGAATCGCCATCTCGCCCTTAGCGTTGATGTAACCATATTTCCTGTTTTCAACGATCTGCGCCAGGCCATTGGCGGCAAAACCCCATGCCTCCTCAAACCTCGGAGGAATCACCATCTTGCCCTGGGTGTTGACGTAACCAATTTTCCCGCTTTCCTTGATCAATGCCAAACCATTGGCAGCAAAACCCCATGCCTCCTCAAATTTTGGCGTAATCGCTATCTCACCCTTGGTGTTGATGTAACCGTATTTCTGATTTATTTGTATCGGAACAAGATTGTCTGTTTTATTTTCCGATGATTCTAACGTAGGCATCGTCGCCGGGTTTTTCGACGAACCGCAACCCTGAAGCCCCATCCCAATGATCAGCACGACCAAGCCAATGGCCCACATTTTTGGGTTCATTGCTTCGCTCCTTCGCTCTCTGATTTGTTCGAGCGTTTTCTGGTTACGCCTGTCAGCGGCCTTGCGTCCCGCGTCCATGACTGATGTGCCGGAGGGGCAGGGGAGGATAGCCTGATTTCCCATCCGCCTGAAAATAGCCACTGTTCATCTTCTCCGGCAAGCTCTGATTTTGTCAGAGCCTTCTCATGGAGCCAGTCTGAAAATGAATCCATGCCGATGATGAAAGTCCGGTTTGCTTTCTGGATGGGCAAGGGCTAAATAGCCCTTGTCGCCATCTTTTCCCTTGATCACGGCGGTAAAAACGCCAGCCATAACCCGGCGCGGCCTTTTTTCATTGCCGTCGTCCGGGTCACAGGGTAATATCCTGACCCTGTTTAGGAATTATTCTCATTTTATCGATACGGTTTTTCTCAATGTGGCATCTGTGGAAATTTTTGGCTTCGGTGCGCCTGGCAATTTTTCTGCTGGCGGCGCTGGCTCTGATCTCGGTTATTGGTACGATCATCCCCCAGCATCAGTCGCCGGCCTTTTACGCCGGACGCTATTCGCCAAGCGTGGCCGCCTTTTTCCAGGCGCTCGATATCCCCAGCATGTACGGTTCCTGGTGGTTCGTAGCGATGCTGGCACTGCTCGCCCTCAACCTAATTGTCTGTAGCCTCGACCGCCTGCCGCGGGTTTGGCAAATTATTGGCGCCGACCCGGCGGCAATGCCCGTTGAGCGCATCAAAAAGATGCCGGAGCGGGCATCTTGGCCGGTCAGTAAGGCATCGCTACCGGCTGTGAAAACGCTGCTGGCGGCGCGGGGATTTACAGCCGTCAATGACCGGCTCTTTGTCAAGGCGCAGGGGGCGTGGAGCCGCCTCGGCGCCTATATCGTTCACCTGTCAATTCTCATTATCTTCGCCGGGGCCTTGCTTGGCCAGCGCTACGGCTTCAAAGGCAACCTGACGCTGCCGGAGGGGGAGGCCAGCGACGCCATCTTCCTCAGCCAGAACAGTGCCCGGCAGCCGCTGGGTTTTACCTTGCGCTGCGACTCTTTCACCATCGCCTACTATGATAATGGCATGCCGAAGGAATACCTGTCGCGCCTGACCATACTCGAGGACGGCAAGCCGGTCTTAAGCGGCGGCATTGCCGTCAACCACCCGCTGCGCTACAAGGGGATTACCTTTTATCAGGCCAGCTATCAGCCTTATGAAGACTTCATTGTCGAATTCACGAAAAACGGCTCGCCCCAGGGCGAGCGCCACGCTTTTACCGTCCCCTTCCAAAAGCAGGAAGAATGGCCAGGAGAGGGCGTCAGTTTCGGCGTCTTGAGCGCCGAAGGGCAAGGCCAGCGTTTGGAACGGCTGAAACTGTGGCTGAAAAAAGGCGAGGACGAGCCGCGGGTGTTATCGCTGGCGGTCGGCGAAGAGGCGGATTTCGGCCTTTACAAGGTGCGGGTGCGGCAGTTGTATGCCACTGGTTTACAGGTGGCCAAGGACCCCGGCGTGCCGCTCGTCTATTTGGGTTGCGGCTTGCTGATTTTCGGCCTGTATGTCGCCTTCTTTCTCGCCCACCGGCGAGTTTTCGCTTTGCTGGAAGAGACGGAAGTGGACAATAACTATGGCCTGCTGCTGGCCGGGACGGCGAACAAGAACCGCTTTGGCTTTGCCAAAAATTTTGCCGCCCTAAAAGACGAAATCGAAAAAAAACTGGCGGTCTGACCGCTGCCGCCCATCCTGGAGCGCCAAAGCTGCCAAGGCGTATTTTCCCGGAGACTTGATTATTATGGACACTTCCTTTAACAGTTCACTGTTGCTCAGCCTCACCACCTTTGCCTATTTGGGGGCATCGTTCCTCTACGTCGCCTTTTGCATTTTTCACAGCGAAAAAGTCGGCAAGATGGCGACGGCGCTGACCGTGGCCGCCTTGGCGCTGCAAACGACCGGCCTTGGCCTGCGCTGGCGGGAATCCTATCAAATGGGATTTGGGCACGCCCCCTTGACCAACATGTACGAGTCGGTCGTCTTCTTTTCTTGGGCTATTGGCCTTTTCTATCTGCTTTTGGCCTGGAAATACCGGGCCCGAACCCTTGGCGCTTTCGCCGCGCCGCTGGCCTTTCTGGCCATGGCTTATGCCTCGTTCGCGCCAGGAATCGGGCGCGCCATCACGCCATTAATTCCCGCCCTGCAATCAAACTGGCTGATTGCCCATGTCGTCACCTGCTTCATCGGTTACGCCGGTTTCGCGGTGACCGCCGCCCTGGGCTTTATGTACCTGCTGAAGGAAGGGGCGCTGGCGACAGACCAGTCTTCCCGCCTGCCAGAAACGGAAATTTTAGGCGACCTGATCCACAAGACGATGATTTTCGGCTTTATCTGGTTGAGCGCCGGCATCATCACAGGCGCCATCTGGGCCGATTCGGCCTGGGGCACCTACTGGAGCTGGGATCCGAAAGAAACCTGGTCGTTGATCACCTGGTTCTTTTACGCTATCACCTTACACGCCCGTTATACCATGAGTTTGAGCGGTGGCCGCATGGCCTGGCTGGCGATCATCGGCCTCGCCTGCGTCCTTTTCACCTATTATGGCGTCAATTTTCTTCTCTCCGGCCTGCACAGTTACGGGACAATCTGAAAAACCCGGTATTTTTACTTTCCTTGACTTCGCTATACGATAACCGCTATATAACGCCTCGCCCCATGGCTTCTTGGCGGGGCGTTTTC
>JAIRRG010000072.1 GCA_031256095.1 Desulfobulbaceae bacterium | reverse complement strand
GAATCAGGCGCTAGCAAACCCTCTGCCGCCATCATTGCCACCGCCGCTAACCCTCTGCCGCCATCGTCGCCACCAGCGAAGATTTCCACCAGTGGCCAGACCGAGACCGTGCCCAGAGTACCCTCAGTGCCAGGAGCTCAGCCAAAGGCCAGTGCCGGCGGTCAGGCGGAAAACCAGTTGCTGCCCGTTGCGCCGCCGCCATCTCCAGTTGTGACGAAAGGACAGGCCGCACCTACCACACCGCCGCCAGCTCCAGTTGTGGTGAAAGAGCAGGCCACGCCGGCCACCGATCAAACCGCAGTGGCCAAGGTCATCGAAACATGGCGGGATCGTTGGCAAAACGGCGATGCTGATTCGTATCTGGGCTGCTACAGCTCATCCTTTGTTCCGGAAGGTGGTATGTCGCGGCATGGCTGGCGGGCTGACCGAGTGAAAAAACTGGCGCTGCCTGCGATGCTGAAAATAAGCCTTTCTGATATTCGCATCACCATGCGGGGAGCGGACCAAGCGACGGCTACTTTCCGGCAGGATTATGCCTCCGACCGTTTAGAGAACAGTGCCATCAAAACCCTGTCCCTGCGCCGCGAAGGCAATGGCTGGAAAATCACCAAAGAGGTGGTGGACGAAGACAATGTGAAACCCTCAACGCCAGGGATTAAGCCAGAGACCAGCTCTGGCGGTCAGGCGGAAAACCAGATACTGCCCGTTGCGCCGCCGCCATCCCCAACCGTGGTGAAAGGACAGGCCGCGCCGGCCACTGATAAAGCCGCGGTGGCCAAGGCCATCGAAACATGGCGGGATCGTTGGCAAAACGCCGATGCTGAATCGTATCTGGGCTGCTACAGCTCATCCTTTGTTCCGGAAGGTGGCATGTCGCGGCATGGCTGGCGGGCCGATCGGGTGAAAAAACTCGCTCAACCGGCAACGATGAAGATAACTCTTTCTAGTATTCGCATCACCATGCGGGGAGCGGACCAGGCCATGGCTACTTTCCGGCAGGATTATACCTCCGACCGTTTAGAGAATAGCGTCATCAAAACCCTGTCTCTGCGCCGCGAAGGCAATGGTTGGAAAATCACCAAAGAGGTGGTGGACAAAGATTCTGTGAAATGACTTTGGCAGGCTATTTGCCGTGCCTGGGCGCATTTACCACGACAGATCTGCTTTGACTCGACGTTATTGCCAACCATCAAGCGCCTGGCTGCGGTTTTTCTCGATTCCGCCAGGCGCTTCCATTTTCTCCCAAGTGGTTCGCTCTGCTGGCCGCAGCGATGATCATCCTCAACAAAAAATATCGCTATTTATAGATCAAACAAATGGCAATGAATGCTAACATGGCGTTTTTTTGTTGACCGCGCCGCCATCAAGGATGACGAGGCGCTGCTTGACGCGGCTGAATCACACCATCTGTCCAAGGTGCTGCGATTGGCCGAGGATGACCGCGTTATCCTTTTCGATGGCCAAGGAACGGTCTATGAGGGAGTTGTTCTTCAGGCAGATGGTAGGGCGCGGGTGAAAATTCTTTGCCGCCGTCAAGGAGATGCGGGCGGCAGGCCACTCGTTATCGCCCAGGCGATTCTGCGCGGCGTCAAGATGGATGAGCTGGCGCGGCAATACACCGAACTTGGCGTCAATACTCTGATGCCAATCTGGACGAGCCGTTGTCAGGGAAGCTTCGACGCCCTCAAAGAGAGCCAGCGTCAGGCCAGGCAACTGCGGATCATCGAAACCGCCTGCAAACAGTCGGGCCGGGCCTACCCGCTGCGCCTGGAAGCCCCGCAAAGTTTCGCTGGTTTTCTCGCTGATTGCCCTGAAGGCCAATCCGGCTGGCGACGGCTGATGTTTTGGGAAGATGAAGAGACCACCACCCTGCGCGATTTGTCCTTCGCCGATGTCGAAGGCATTGTCGCTTTGATAGGGCCGGCTGGTGGTTGGACGCCGGAAGAAGCGGCAATGGCCCGGGTGCGGGGTTTTTGTACCGTGCGCCTATCCGGTCCTATTCTGCGCGCCGAGACAGCGGGGCTTGCCGCCGCCGCCATCTGTCAGTTTCTTTTGCGAAATCTTTGAGGAAAAGTCATGGATATGCCGGAAGTGCCGGCCTGCCTGATTGCCGCCGCAGAAATACATAAGATAGTCAGGCGACTGGGCGTGGAAATCACCGCCTGTTACCGTCATTGCCCACGGGAACTCGTGGTCATTGGCCTGCTGAAAGGCGCTTTCATCTTCATGGCTGACCTGGTGCGTCAGATTGACCTGCCGCTGGTCATTGATTTTCTTGGCGTTTCCAGTTATGGCGACACGGCGCTATCGAGCGGAGAGATTCACCTGACAATGGACCTGGCGACCGATATTAGTGGGCGCGATGTTCTTTTGGTTGAAGACATCGTTGATACCGGCGTCACCGTTGAGACGGTGCGGCGGCTTCTCGCCCAGAGACAGCCGCGCTCGCTGAAAGTCTGCGCCTTTCTCAGCAAGCCGGAATGCCGCCGTGTTGATGCCCAGGTGGATTTTATTGGCAGGGAAATTGAAAATGCTTTTGTTGTCGGTTATGGCTTGGATTACGCGCAGAGTTTCCGCCATCTGCCCTTTGTCGGCAAGATTGGATTGTCAGGTAAAAAATGAAAGGAGAACGAAATGAACACATGCCGCCATACCGTTGTCCTCGCGCTCTTGGCACTGCTTGCCGCGACGCTGATCGCTCCTCAAGCCAATGGCGCGACAATGCTCGCCGTTGCCCGTGATGGCGTCTTCCTCCGCGACGCCCCAGACAGCAACGGCAAAACGCTGTGGAAGTATGAAAAGGGATTCCCGCTGGAAATCACCGGCAAACGGGGCGATTGGCGCAAGGTCAAAGACTTTGAGGGCGATGGCGGCTGGTTGTTGGCCGCCGATTTGAACAAAGAGCCGCACATGGTGGTGCGCGCCAACAAGCACTCTGGCGGTAAGCTCAAGGTCAACATCCGCAAGGGCCCCGGCGAGAAATTCGATGTGGTTGGCGAGGCGGTCTACGGTTCAGTCTTTATGACGCTGGAGCAAAAGCATAATTGGGTTAGGGTTCGGCACGTCGAACCGGGCGTCGAAGTGGAAGGCTGGATCAAACACAATATGCTATGGGGCTTTTAAGCGGCGCGGCGGCGCTTGCCAGGCTCCGCCGCCTTTTTTCGTGTCAATACTGTCCGTAGTGAATGCGGTCGCGGCCTAATTCCGTAGCCGCATAACTCTTTTTCCCCTCGGCGGCGTAGCCAATGGCGATGACGCATTCAATCATCAGGTGGCGCGGAATGCCCAGCGCCTGGCAAATGTAATCGGATGAGGAGATGAGGGCGTCGTAGCTGGCGTCGCGCATATGCGACCAGCAACTGCCCAGGCCCAGCGCCTGGGCGGCCAGCTGCATCGAAAAGGCGGCGATGGCCGCGTCCTCAATGGCTGGGCCGCTCTTTTCCGTATTGGCCACCACCACCATGGCCACCGCCGCTTCGGCGATAAAGGCGGCCCCCATCGGTTTGGCATTGGCCAGTTTTTGCAGCATCTCTCTGTTGGTGACGACGACAATTTCCGCTGAACGTGTGGCCCGAGCCGTCGGCGCCCGCAGTGCCGCTTCGAGGATTTGTTCGATTTTTTCCTGTTCCACCGGCTGACTGGTGAACTGACGGATGCTTCTACGTTTTTGTACAGTCTCAAAGAATTCCATTTATCCCTCCCGTTTGCTTGTTTGCCGCCGCCGGATTGACGCAGCTGTTGTTATCATAACCCAATTTGCCAAAAAATTCCGCTGCCGCTTTGCCGCATCGGCGCTTCGCCTACAAGCTGTCTGTCAGCGAGGAATGGAGGCAGGCAAGCCGCACTTGCAGCCATTGCATTTTCCCATCCGCCACCGGTATAGTCTCGGCGTGCCGCATAAGCGGCTTAAAAACTTCAAAAAACGGTGCCAACCATGAAAGTCCTGTCAGGAATACAGCCATCTGGGCAACTGCATATCGGTAATTATTTCGGGATGATGCAGCCGATGCTTGCCCATATGAACTCCAGCGAGCTCTATGTCTTCATCGCCAATCTGCACGCCATGACCACAGTGCATGAGGACAAAAAACTGGCCGAAGGCACGCTGGAGGCCGCCGCCAATTTTCTCGCCCTCGGGCTTGATCCAGAGCGCTGCATTTTCTGGGTGCAGTCGGATGTGCCGGAAGTCTGTGAATTGTCGTGGCTGCTGTCCACCATCTCGCCGATGGGCTTGATCGAGCGCTGCCATTCTTACAAGGACAAGCTGGCCAAGGGTATCATGCCGACGCACGGCTTGTTCTCCTATCCGGTGCTGATGGCCGCCGATATTTTGCTTTATCAGTCCGATCGCGTGCCGGTCGGCAAGGATCAGAAGCAGCACCTTGAAATAGCCAGGGATTTGGCGCAGAAATTTAATCTCGAATTTGGTGAAACCTTCGTCATCCCAGAGGCGGCGATCGATGAAACGATGGCCATCGTCCCCGGCCTCGATGGTCAGAAGATGTCCAAATCCTATGGCAACACCATCCCGATTTTTGCCGAAGGTAAAGAGTTGAAAAAACAGGTGATGGCCATTCAGACCGATGCCACGCCGGTGGAAGAACCAAAAAATCCAGATACTTGTAACCTGTACGCCATCTTTCGCTTGTTCGCGGCCCCGGAACGCCTAGCCGAGGTGCGGGCGCAATACCTGAACGGCGGCCTGGCTTACGGATACCTGAAGCTGGAACTGCTGGAACTAATTGAGAAACGTTTCGCGGCGGCGCGGGAAAAGAAAAAAGCGCTGCTTGCCGACCCGGCTCGTCTGCGGGCGATTCTGGCCCAAGGCGCAGCCAAGGCCCGCGCCAAAGCCGCCGTTACCATGGAGGCGGTGCGGCAAAAGGTCGGGTTGAAATATTAGGGAATGGCGGAATAGGGCGCCATGCGAGTAAACATTTCCATTTTTTTCGTTGCTGTTGCCTGTGCTGCCTTGGATGATTGATACCTGCGACTAATGGGTAGGCGAATTTTCTGTTTCTGCTTGCCCCAGAGTATGGCAACTAGTGACTGCTCCTTTAGTCGCAGGGAACGTTATGCTCTATAAGTTGGTTATTTGATATGGATGATATTGTACGTCAACGAGACCATTTTGAAAAAATTGCTGAACTATATCGTCAAGCTCGCAATGATCCGAAACACCTTTTACTGAAAAAGTACATATGGGATATTTTTCTTAAAGGCATATCTTTTCCCGCCGTAGAAAAGCTTAATGTTCTTGAAGCAATGTGTGGTTACGGAGAGTTTTACGACATTCTGCAAGAGCGTCTGGACAAAGATTTCGTCTTTGACGCTTTTGACTACTCGGAAAGCATGGTTGCTTTCGCCCAGGAAAGAAATCCGGGCATCAACATATGGACTCAGGACGTAACAACGTTTTGCGCCCCGAATTCCTATGATATTATTTGTGTCATAGGCGGACTACATCATGTACATCGTTATATTGATAAAGTTTTGCGCAATATAAGCCTTTCACTGCGTTCTGATGGTCTTTTCATAAACCTGGAACCCACAGCCAATAATCCCATTTTCACTTGGACCAGGCAGGCAATATATCGGAAAAATTCATTTTTTGACGCAGATACGGAGCGCGGATTTACTACCGCTGAACTCAATAAGGCGGTGTTATCTCGTGGCATGCGCCTGATCCGGCAACTTTATCCAGGTTTGTTGGCGTATGTCCTGTGGTATAATCCGGATGCGTTGCCTTGGCTCAATAAAGGGACATCGTTTTTTGCCGAAGAGCTTATTCGGACGGAGAGTAAAGTTTGGGAAAGTGGATTGGCCCGCTTTTTTTCCTTCGCCACGTTGAGTTGTTATCGTAAAGTAACTTCTCCATAAAAAAGACAGGATACAGAGAATTAGCGACGATTTTTCCAACTGTGAGGAGCGTGGTTCCCTATATACGATTACAAATAATGTAATGAAAACCCTTGCTGTCATCCCCGCTTTTAATGAGCGGAAGAATATCGCTCAGGTTGTCGCGGGTGTAAGAAAGTATATCTCCACTGTCTTGGTGGTAGATGACGCTTCACTGGACGACACGGCTCAAGAGGCCATCAGTGCCGGGGCAATCGTGGTTCGACATCCTTACAATCTTGGCTATGCCGCCGCATGTCAGACAGGTTACAAGTATGCCCTTGCCGACAATTATGAGCGAGTCGTGCAGCTTGATGGAGACGGCCAGCATGACGTTGAAGATATTCCTAAACTTTTGTCGGAATTAGACCACGGAGCAAATATGGTCATTGGTTCGCGCTTCTCCGGCGTCGGCGATTATTCCATGCAAAAAATGAGGCATATCGGCAAGAATTTTTTTTCTCTGCTCATCCGCCTGAGCACAAAACAGGAAGTCCGAGATCCAACCAGCGGTTACCTGGCTTTCTCCAAACCCGTGCTGGAGCTTTTCGTATCCGATATGTTCGCCGACGAATACCCAGATGCCGATATGCTTATTTTGGCTATGCGCCACGGGCATAAAGTCGTTGAGACCGGCGTCTCCATGCAGCACAGCAATACGGGGCAAAGTATGCACGCTGGCCTCATCGGCCCGGCCTACTACATGCTACGCATGAGCATAGGTGTGCTGACCGCTATTATGACTGATACCAGGAAAGAGTGATGACGCTTCAGCATATTGTGCTCATATGGGCTTTGAGCCTAATTTTTCTGGTGGCAGTATTGCGTGCGGTTATCAAAGGCAGATTGCGTGTGCGATATACCTTGTTGTGGTTCGGGATAGGTATTATGGCGCTGCTATCCCCACTGTTATATGCTTTATGCTTGTATTTGCATGAAACATGGTCTTTCCCGACTCCCAGCATATTATTGTTGGTCTTCGCGGTTGTCATCCTGGCGCGTATTTGCCTGCAACTTACTGTAGTCGTTTCAGTGGCATGGCGTGAACGCAAAAATCTTGCCCAAAGTAACGCTCTGCTGGAACAACGGCTGGAGGTAGTGGAAAATATGCTGCGCAAGAGTGACCGAGGTGTCTCAGCGTGAAAATCCAAATATTGGCGCTCATTGTCATCAATGCGCTACTGGTGTCAATGGGGTCTATCCTGATGCGGTATGGCGGGAAAAATTTGGATTGGTCACAAGGGTTAATAGCGGGGGTTCTGAACACCGGGAAACTTTGGCTGGCCGGGATGGTGATGTGCTGGATTGCCGGTCTGTTTTTTGCCCTGCTGCTGACAAAAAACGAGTTGGTTACGAGCTTTATTGCATATTATGCTTTAACCTTTATTTTTATTGCTCTGGGCGGGTATTTTTTACTTGGCGAACACTTTTCCCTTGCGAAATCAATGGGCGTCATCCTGACGCTTTTCGGCATATATGTCCTGATGCGGGGCTGACCCAGCGTCAACATGCAACGGAAGAACTCCCGCATATGGATGTAAAATGATGACCAGGCAACAAATCGTAAGGTGTGGATTTATCCTGCTCATCCTTGCTCAAACGGCACTTTGCCTGTCGTGGGCTGCTGATAATTTCGGCGTTGTCCCTGCTTATGGAGATTCTTCTGACTATATCGAGAGGGCCAAAATCCTTGCCGTACATAAGCTCCGGCCCTTTACTCTGCCCCTCGTCCTGCACCTTTGCATGGAAGCCTCGAAAAGCAATGCCATGTATTTTCTGTTTCTGGTGCAGACTGGGCTGGCTCTGACTACTCTCTGGCTGCTTCTGGGCATCCTCGCGTCGGGACGCCATGGAGTCGATAAACTTCTGCTTTTTCTTGCTGTCGGCACAAACCCTTTGCTCACGCACTTTAATTTTGCCGTGATGCCGGATTCCTTGGCCATGTCTTTTTCGATCCTGGCCGCGGTGGCACTCTGGAATTCGGTTTCTCGGGAAACATGGTACTGGCCGTGGCCTGCTTTGTTCATTGTGACTTTTACTTTGGCGGTCAATGCCAGGGCAGAGCGTCTAATCAGTCTCAGTCTCGGTCTAATGGCCGGGTTGCTTTTACTGATTGCGCTGCGCCGTCTGCCGCGCATCCGGATGACCCGTATTGTCTGTTGTTTTCTTTTGGCCTTCTGCTGTCATTTTGGTATGGGTAAAATACTGCCTAAAAGCGATATAATCTTCAATGGAGGAGATTATAATTTCACAGTATATCAGCAGTTGTGCTGGCAAACCGTTTTCACACGAGCGGAGCACCTATGGCCCTTGTTTTCCAAGGAAGTGCGGGCGGCTTTGCCCTTGGAGGAGGCGCGTACCTGGGATAAGAGGCTAAGCTATTTTTATACGGTGCGGAAACACTTGGACCCTTTAGGCGACAGCGCTTATAAGGATATCTTTTTCATCCTGCTCAAGCATGACTGGCCGCATCTTCTCTATAGTATCGGCGCGGGCGCAGCGCATTATACTTTAACCGCAGTCTACCCCTATTTCTATTTTACCGGGATCAACTTCGATCAACAGTCAGAGGCATGGAACGGGTTCACCATATTTTATATGACCCAGAACTGGACATATACGCGCATGGCTGGACATTCGCCGGGTCTGACTTGGTGGTATTGGCTTACTGCCTCAACATTGGTATTGGCTGCCTTGGGTCGTGGAATAATCTTGTTGGTTCGGCGGGAACTGCCAATAGGAGGGAGCGCCCAGATTTTCTTTGGCTGCGCCATGTTGGTTATGGTGCTGTTTTTTGTCGCTTTCCCGGTTTTTGTGCATATACGCTATGCCCTGACTTGGCATGTCTTTGCGCTGGCGGCGCTGTTCGGCCTAGTTTTACCGGTTTTGGCCTTTGACCGTCCCGCAAGTGGGAAGCCAACATGAACGGCGGCAGCGTAATGATGATGTTCGAGGCCAATGGACAGCTTGCAGTAAATGATCGCCCAATAAAACTTATTCAACAGTCAGATGCCGTTAAGCAGGAACCCGCCGCTTTATTATCGGTAATTCTGGCTGTATGGGCCGTAGGTATTTTTGCCTGTTGGACCTTGCTGCACGCTATTGCGACCTTTGGTCACATTCCGTGGGCGACAACAAAAGTAATCGCTATTCCGGTTCTGATTGTTGCAACGCTTTTGACCGTACCCGTAGCCAAGGGCTTTTGGATGGTCTATTACAACAACCTCGACCGGGATGGTTCTCCTGCCTTTTTCCCTCCGATTGCTGCCGCTGGCATTTTTACTCTTGCCGCATGCCTATATGTAGTTCCTAGCTATACCTTGCGCTTTTGCCTGGTTGCGGCTGTATTCCTTCTTTGTTTGGCTCAGGCTGTCAAGAAAACGCCTGTGGAGTCCCTATCGCCGCCGTTGAAAGAGAACTCCTCCATTGAATTACTCCTTTTTGCCATGTTGCTCATGGCCAGCCTCCTCTTCACCCTCTGCGCCTACCGTTCTGATTACGACGATTCCGTTTATCTCCAAATGGCGCTGCAGACTGTTTCGCATCCGGATCGTGCTCCCCTGACCTACGACTCTTCTTTGGGCTATGTTGTCGATTTTTTCCGTTTTCAACCCTATCGATTTGCCTCCTACGAAAACTTTACAGCCCTCGTAGCCGATGTCTGCTCCATCAATTTAATAACGGTCTATTATATTCTTCTCCCGGCTGTTGGCAGCATTCTGTGTATGTGTTCCGCATATCTGCTAACTAGGTGGTTCCTGGGCAGACGCGCGGCTCTTGCCGCCTTGGGCATTTGCCTTTTGTTGCTCATCGCCTGGGGGGAGGCGCACTTGGCCTATGGCAATAGGGTTTTGGTAAGACTCTACCAAGGAAAGGGCTGGCTTATTGCCTTCACTACCCCTTTTGTCGCTTTATGTGGGCTGATGCTCATGCGCGGGCGGAAAGTAGTTGCCTGGCTGTGTTATGTGGCGGGAGACATAGCTGCGGTCGGCTTTTCCTCATCCGGGATGGTTGTTGCCTGCGGAACGGCCCTTATGCTGGCTCCCCTGGCCTTCACGCCTTCCCTGAAAAAAACCATTGTCAATCTTTTTACCCTTGGCAGCGGCGTTATTTATCCAATTTTATGCGGTGTGATACTGGCAGTTAAATTCCATGGCGCCGGGTCGATTGAAGGAATGCACATGCCAATAAACTCGTCGCTCGGTGGGGACGGCAGAGAATGCCTTTCCTTGGCGTTGCTCGCCTTTTCCGCTTGTCTGTGGGGCTTAGGGCGAAGGCGGCGGGAGCTTGTCCTGCTGGTGGGTGGCATTTTGTTTTGTATCATGAATCCTTGGGGTTCCGAGATAATTGCCAAACTCTCGGTGCTTGATATGAGTTGGCGCTTGGCCTGGGCGGTACCGATCCCCATTATTCTGGCAATTTCGCTGGCGAGTTTTTGGAGCGATGAGCGGCATGGCGTCTTTTTTCAACGTCAAGCGAAGACCGCGTTACTTGCCGGTGTCTGTGTGCTTGCTGCTTTTCTGTGCATCGCCCCATGGACGTGCAGGCCGGGCAACAATGACTTCCATTTTTCTTTTCCCGCCTGGAAACTGCCATCGGAATATGCTGAGGTGGAGCAACTGGCGGCTCTGTTGCCCAAGGAAGCCAGTAATTTTTCCGTTCTTGCGCCCTTTAACCAAGGAGCATGGTTGCCAGTGATACGGCCTGAGCTTCGCGTGATAATGCCTGGGCATACATACCCTCTGGTTTTACCGAGTATTTTGTCCCGACAAGAGTTTCAGGACAGGATGGAGCTTCAGGGCGTGGTTGAAAATCTTCATTTGACCATGCTTGCCGCTGGCAGGATGATTGATCTGTTGTCGAAATTGAAAGTGAAATACATAATCGTCTCCAAGGGCAACCGGTCGAAGGAAATCGTTTCCGTTTTGAACGACTCAGGTCCGTTCCGGGCCGAATTGGCAGCTTCCACGACTCATTTCGACATCATCGACCTCTTGGCTCGATGATGGCTGGATGATTGGCGGCGGGCTCAAATTACTCGGGTTACTGTTTACAGTTTCTCAATTTCCCGCCATTCCTCCAGCCTTGCCAAGGCGATTTCCGCGCGACGTTGCCCACGTAACTTTTTTGCCATTTTGCCATTCTCCCAGGGTGGGAAGAG
>JAIRRG010000042.1 GCA_031256095.1 Desulfobulbaceae bacterium | reverse complement strand
ACCTGACCGGCCTGGGCCTGGTCGATCAGGGCCAGCGTCGCTTCTTTGTCCTTGGGCCGTCGCGCCTTGATTGGCAGATAGTTGGAGGCGTGGTTGGCGTAGAACAGGCCGCCGGAGAGGTTGGTTGCGGCGATCATTTCACGCAATTCAGCCAGCATTTCCAAGGGGTCGGGCAGTTGCCACTTGCCTTTATGCCAAGCCTCGTGCAAAGCTGTGCCCGGCACCACCATGATGGTGAGCGCCCCGACAAAATCCGGATCAATGGCCGACAGCACCTGGCCGGTGGCATGGGCGTGAGCCAGCGACCGGGCCGGGTCTTTGCCAGCGATGCCCAGCAGCACGGTAATCGACAGCTTCATGCCGATTTTTTTCACCTTCCGACCGCATTCTATCATCCGCGCCGCGTCCGCTCCCTTTTTGATTTCAGTCAGGGTTTGATCGTCGCCGGATTCGAGGCCCATATACAATAGGGTCAGGCCCAGCTCCTTCAGCTCGGTCAGTTCCTCCTCGCTCTTCATGCGGATGCCTTTGCTGTTGGCGTAACTCGATACCCGCCGCACCCACGGCAGCTTATCGCGAATGGCCCGCAAAATGGCGACCAGCCGTTTTTGCGGGATGATCAGGGCGTCGCCGTCGCAGAGAAACAGCCGGGTTAGTCGCTGGCAGTAGTGGGCCGCGAAGTCGAGGTCGGCGTTGATGATGGCGTCATCCTTGATTTTGAACCGCTTATTTTGATAGGTTGGGCAGAAGGTGCATTTGTTATGGGAACAACCGGTTGTGACCTGTAGCAGAATACTATCGGCTTCGCTGGGTGGACGGATAATATCGCCTTCGTAGTGCATAAATGCGCTCCTTGTTGAAAAGTTGGCGGAGGACAGGTAAAGACCGAGAAACAGTATGGCATCATCCCCAAAATTGAGGAGTCCGGCAATGAAAAGTTACCCCCATCTGTTTCAACCTCTCACCCTGAAGGGCGGTGTTACCTTGAAAAACCGTGTGCTGATGGGTTCGATGCACACCGGTCTCGAAGAAAAAACCGATTGCTTCGAGCGGCTGGCCGCCTACTACCGGGCCAGGGCCGCGGGTGGCGTTGGCCTGATTGTCACCGGTGGCGTTTCTCCGAATAAAACGGGGGCGCTGGTGGCCCATGGCTTGCGTCTCGATGAGGCGGCGCAAACGGCGGGCCACCGCGTCATCACCGACGCCGTGCATGAGGCGGGCGGTAAAATATGTTTGCAGATTTTGCATGCCGGGCGCTACAGCGCCCATTTCACCTCGGTTGCGCCATCGGCCATCCGTTCACCGATCAATCCATTTAAGCCGCGTGAGATGAGGGCGGATGAAATCGTCGCCACCATCAACGACTACATCAACTGCGCCAAATTGGCTGAACAGGCCGGTTATGACGGCGTCGAGGTGATGGGTTCGGAAGGCTATCTGATCAACCAGTTTTTGGCCGAGCGCGCCAACAAGCGCCAGGACGAATGGGGCGGCGGTTTTGCCAGACGCTCGCGTTTGCCGCTGGCGATAGTCACCGGTATCCGCCAGGCGG
This sequence comes from Desulfobulbaceae bacterium, assembly GCA_031256095.1. Classification (GTDB taxonomy): domain Bacteria; phylum Desulfobacterota; class Desulfobulbia; order Desulfobulbales; family Desulfocapsaceae; genus UBA8130. The sequence goes on along the minus strand of JAIRRG010000042.1, from coordinate 3,984 downwards.
TGGGTAAAGAGTTCATCATCGGCTTCCGCCTGTCGGTCATTGATCTGGTGGAAGACGGATCTTCATGGAGCGAAACAATAGAACTGGCACGAGCTTTGGAAAAGGCCGGGGTCAGCCTGATTAATACAGGAATCGGCTGGCATGAGGCGCAACTGCCGACCATTGCTGGCGTGGTGCCTCGCGCCGCCTTTGCTTCGGTCTGCGGTCAATTGAAGGCGGCCTTGACCGTGCCGCTTGTTTGCAGTAACCGCATCAACATGCCAGAAACTGCGGAACGTGTTCTGGCCGATGGCCTTGCCGACATGGTGAGCATGGCCCGGCCTCTTCTCGCCGACCCAGAGTGGGCGAACAAGGCGGAAAACGGTCAGGCTAAGCGGATCAATACCTGTGTCGCCTGCAATCAGGGTTGTCTTGACCATATTTTCTCCGCTAAAACCTGCACCTGTCTGCTTAATCCCAGGGCCTGTCACGAAATAGCGCGGCCTTTCCGCAAGGCCGAGGCTGCTAAAAAAATCGCCGTCATCGGCGCTGGCCCGGCCGGCCTCGCCTGTGCCGTCACCGCCGCCGCCCGTGGCCACCAGGTGACGCTTTTTGAAAAGAATGAGGCAATTGGCGGCCAGTTGCGATTGGTCAAGCGCATCCCCGGCAAGGAAGAATTTGGCGAAACTATTCGCTATTACCAGGAGATGGCGGCAGCCGCCGGGGTTGAGGCCAAACTGAGCCACTGCGTGACGGTTGATGAATTGCGCGATTTCGATGAACGGGTCATTGCCACCGGCGCCGCCCCGCGCCCCGTGGACATCGAAGGCGCCAACCTGCCTTCAGTCATGAATTATGAGGAATTGCTGAGCGGAGGAAAAAACGCGGGTGACAAGGTGGCGATCATCGGTGCTGGCATTATCGCTTTCGATGTTGCTGCCTATCTTTTGAGTGGTGGCGCCAAAACGGTGGATGAATTCTTCGCCTATTGGGGTATCGCCCCAGGCTCACCGCTGGCCGGTGGTTTGACGACAGGGAAAGTGGTTACTCCGGCGCGGGAAATCCATATCTTGCACCGCAGCCCGGATAGACCGGGGGCTGGCCTCGGCAAGACCACAGGCTGGATTCACCGCGCCGAAATGAAGCGGCATAATGTGCGCTTTCATTCCGGGGTCAGCTACCAGCGGATCGATAAGGACGGCTTGTGGATTATCGAAAATGGCCAGGAATCACTGATCAAGGCGGATACAGTTATCCTTTGCGCCGGCCAGGTGGCTGAAAGCGCCCTGGTCCAGGCGCTGGCCGCGGCGCAGCTTTCCTGGCAGGTCATCGGCGGCGCCAAAGAGACCATGGGCCTAAATGCCCTACGTGCGATATCCGAAGGCGTCGCCATCGCTGACGCTTTGTAGCATCTCCTGGTTTATCATGCCTCTCCCTGTTTGCGGACGGGAGACGGCATGAGGGGCAAAAGGAAAATCAGCGTTTATGACAGAACAGGCAGCGGTAGGGTGGTGGATGGCTGGGAGACAACGGAGCGGAACCGCCGTCGCCGTGGCATTCGTTACAAAAGCGCTCGGCTTCTTTTTTCCTGGCGATGCCGTAAAACTTCAGGTGGATTTCATCCTTTGGCAGATGCGCTGTTGTTTCCTTCGGGGCGTGGGTAAGAAGAAATAATAGTGCCGCCGCCCCGGCAATAAAGAGGATGTTGAGAGCGGCGGCGCGGCCTTTTTTCTCCATTTATTTCGGCCAGAGCAAGTCTTGGTGGAGCCAGCCGCTGGTGCCGCCGCTGTGCTTGACCTGCCGCCAGTCACCTTTTTTGCCGATTAATTGCAGGACGACGCCGGGTTCGACGTCGGCGATTTTGGCGCTTTTCGCGTTTGCTTCCTGCCGCATGTTGGCGCTCGATTTGGAGACGACAATCACCGTCTGCGTGTTGTCGGTCATATCCTTGCTGATCCAGCCGCCGTCCTTTTCATAGTCGATAACGCGCAGCCATTTACCTTTCGTTTCCTGCACCTGCAAAGGGAAACCGCGAAAAACCTCCATGACCACCGGGTTTTCGGTGCCAGGGCCGCTACGGATGTTGACGCCATCCTTTTTCACCGACACATAATCGGCGGCAAACGCTGAGAAACAAAGGCTGCACGCGAGGAATAATCCGGCCACGGCCAAGGGAAAAGATCGGTGGAATCTGTTCATGATCGCATAATTTTTGAGTTTGGAAACAAAGTATAATCTGGACAATACAATGGCTTAGCCAGTTTATAGCAAGCCTTGCCTTCCAATTCTATAGCATCAAGTGGCGTCGACGTCAACCTTTCATGACCGGGAAGAGCCGCCCTCAGTTCGGCTGGAGCCGCCCTTGACCGCTGTCCATGGTCATCTTGGCGCCGAGAAAGAAGGGGTAATTTTTCGGGCAGTGCCCGCAATCAAGACCGCCCCAAACCGGAATGCCACGCCCGCCTACAAGCTCTTTGATCCGCTGCCAGACCATTTCGGTATAACGGATTTCATCGTCGGCGCTTTTTTCTTTTCCCAGCGTGAAATCGCCGAGCAAGAGGCCGGCCACTCGGTCAAATTTGCCAGCCAGCGCCAGCTGTGTCAACATCCGGTCAAGGCGGTGCGGCGGCTCATTGATGTCTTCGAGCAGCATGATCGCTCTGTCCCAAGAAATGTCATAGGGTGTGCCCAAGAGGCAGACCAGATTGGAAAGATTACCGCCTTTGAGGATGCCGCTGGCTGTGCCGCCGCAGAGTACCTCGAGCCGTTGTGGGCGGATCGTTTTAGCCTGGCGCCCGGTAAGTGCGGCGTAGAGCGCCTCCAGCGCCTCCGTCTCGGTTTCCGCCAATGAAGAGAGTGTCGGCCCGTGCAGGCAGATAAGGCCGCAGCGGTCAACCAGTTGATTAAGCAGGACGGTAATGTCGGAAAAGCCGAGCATATATTTGGGATTTTGGCGGAAGACGCTGAAATCGAGCAGTGGCAACAGACGTTGGCAGCCGTAGCCGCCCCGCAGGGCGATCAGGGCCTGTGTTTCACCGTCGGCGATAAGCCGATGCAACTCGTTGACCCGCTCACGGTCGTTGGCGGCGAAATAGCCGCAACCCGGCCACATGTCGCGTGGCCATTTAACGCGGAAACCCATGTCGCGCAGGATGCGGACGCCGGTGGTGAAGCTTTCCTCGTCGTGGTATGCTCCGGCTGGGGCGAAAACGGCGATAGTGTCACCGGGGGCCAGTGGTGGTGGCGTGATGACTTTTCCGTTCACGCCGCGGTCCGTTCGTGGATGATTTTCAAGCCGGTCAAGGTCAGCATCGGGTCGATATGAGTCAGGCTGCTGGTGTAGGGCGCGATCAGGCCAGCCATGCCGCCGGTGGCCACGACCAAGGGCGGCGAGTTATGGATGTCGCCCATCTCTTGGCTGATATCTCGCGTCAAGCCATCAATCAGACCGCCATAGCCGCGCAAGATGCCGCTGGTCATGGCGGTAACCGTTGAATTGCCGATCACCTGTTTCGGTGGATCGCTGATGTCGATCAGTGGCAGTTTGGCGGTGCGGGTAGCCAAAGCTTCGAGCGAGATGCCGATGCCCGGCACGATGACGCCACCGATATATTCACGGTGGGTGTTAACACAGTCGAAGGTGATGGCGGTACCGAAATCGACAACGATCAAGCCGCGCTGGAAGCGTTCGTAGGCGGCGATGGCGTTGACCAGCCGGTCGGCCCCAACCTCGCCGGGATTGGGCATGGCTATGGTGATTAGATGGGTGAGGTTGTGGCCGGAGACGGACATGACCCGCGTGTTGCGGTCGGTGTTGAAGTAGCGCTGGCAACAGGTCAGCCAAGCTGTTTCCAAGACTGGCACGACACTGGCGATGACCACAGCGTCAATATCCTGAATCTGCAAGCCGCGCATGGCTAAAAGGGCCTGGTAACGGACGGCCAGTTCGTCGGCGGTGCTGCCCCGGTTGGACTGCATCCTCCAGGTGGCCACCAACTGGTCGCC
>JAIRRG010000040.1 GCA_031256095.1 Desulfobulbaceae bacterium | reverse complement strand
GCCACTTCCTGCTCCTGGCCCTGCAGCGTAATCTACAGATTCTCGGCGCCTTCGCCTTTTTGAGCCAGCGGCGCGGCAAGATTTTTTTCACCGCCTACTTGAGACCAGCGCTGACCAGCCTCAATCATCTTTTGGAAAATGCTATGTTTTCTTTTTTGCCGACGCTAAAAAGCTGCGCCCGACGGGCCGAAGAGCTGCTGGCGGCAAAACAGGTTCATCTTGATTAACAAAAAAATACCACGGATATCAGGCAAAAGGCAGGAGATTGAGCGCGGCATTCCCATCGCCGATAGCCCACATATTATTGGGGCAATGGTTTGGGCAAGCTGCTTTTATCCGGCCAAGGCCTGACGGATTGAATCGCAGACGTAAGCGATATTTTTCGTCGTCAGGCCAGCCAGGTTGATCCTGCCACCGGCGACCATGTAAATGTGCTTTTCGCCGCGCAACCAGTCAACGACGCGGTCACTGAGACCAGTGTAAGAAAACATGCCGTTCTGACGGGTGATAAAGGAAAAATCCCCGGAGACGCCCCGCTCTTTCAGGCCTTCAACCAAAAGATGCCGCATCTCAACGATGCGCCGCCGCATACCGGCAACTTCCTCCTCCCACAAGGCGCGAAGGCCCTGGTTGGCCAGGATGGTGGCGACAATCAGGCCGCCATGCGCCGGTGGGTTCGAATAGAGTACCCGGATCACCGTTTTCAGATGGCTCATCGCCACCGTCGCTTCGTGTTCCGAGGGCGCGACCAAGCTCAGGGCGCCGCAGCGTTCGTTGTAGAGGCCAAAATTTTTCGAATAGGAGCTGGCAACCAGCATATCCAGGCCTGTTTCGGCCAATTTCGCCACCGCATAGCGGTCATCGGCCAAACCTTGGGCAAATCCCTGATAGGCGAAATCGACAAAAGGCAACCATTTTCTGGCCGCCGCCACCGCCACCAGCTCGTCCCATTGCTGTGGTTGCAGGTCGAAGCCGCTGGGATTATGGCAGCAGGCGTGGAGCAGGACAATATCGCCCGCCGGCACCTGATTCAGCGTTTCCAGCATGGCCGGAAAATCAATACCCATGTGGGCCGGATCGTAGTAGGGATATTCCTTTTGCGGGAAAGCGGCGAAGATGCCTTTGTGGTTGCTCCAGGTTGGATTGCTGATCCACACCGTGGCTTTGGGTAAAAATTTTCGCAACAGTTCGGCTCCGACCCGCAGGGCACCGGTACCGCCGGGTGTATGCGCCGTCACCACCCGTTTTTCATGCAAAGCTGGATGTCCGGCCCCGAAAATCAATTCCCGCACCGGCACGGCAAAGGAGACCTCACCGGGAATCGGTAGATAATTTTTGCTGACTTCGGCGGCAACCAGGATTTTCTCCGCCTCCTTCACCGCTTGTAAAATCGGCGTTAGCCCGACTTCGTCCTTGTATACCCCGACACCGAGGTTGACCTTATGCGGGTTAGCATCAGCGCGAAAGGCTTCCGTCAGACCCAGAATCACATCCGCCGGGGCGGCCTGCACATTGTGCCACATATTTCCAACTCCTCTTCCTATTACCCGAGGGCGGCGACCTGCCTGCCCCCGCCTCATTGCTTTCACTTGTCCACAACAGGCAGAGCATCCTGTCGCGCCAGACGCATAACGGCGAAAAGAACCGGCCTTCGACAGAGGAGAGACCAGCAACAACCTCGTGTTTCATCGGCGCCGCGCTCTTGCCCCTGAAATTTCTGTAAAAATATGCTATTTTAATTTTCTGTCCACTGGCCGAAGCGGTGGATCCCAGTGTCTTCATTTGCTGCCGAATAACTCAAGCTCTGGCTTTTACGATTATATACTTTCCGCCAGGGGTTTTGGGATTTTTTTTCCCGGCGCCACAGAACCCATCTATGCGATATGCCTTTTTCCCCTAGATCGAACCACAGGCAAAGTAATGGCGACAGCCTTATCTTCTCGGTCGGTCTGGTGCCGCCACCGACCTTTATCCCTATCCTCTTTTCCGCCTTGGGAAAAAGCCTTAACTGGTTGAAGTTGCGCGGCCACTATCGCCGCCAGATGCCGTCCTTTCCACAGTCTTGCCGGCTTGCCGGACTTAAATCGCCCACAGTGAGAATGCTAGTCCACTGGCAACCGCACCCTCTTTTTCCCAACAAAAAGATTTATCTAGATACAATCTTCTCGGAACGGACCACCGGCGCCGCCAACATCAACAACGACCGGCAATGTCCAGCGGCGAAGAGTATAAGCGGCGATCTACAGCCACCAATGGCAAGCGCGGCTTTTTTGCCATGCTAACCAGTGAGCGCGTACCGTTTGTCATTGACGAATAATAATTTCATGGCGGCAGGAATCTGACCACCATGTTTCACGTGAAACACAAGGAGTGACACCATGATAGATTTCCTCGTAATTGGCAGTGGCATTGCCGGCTTATCGTTCGCCTTGCGGGCCGCCGAGATTGGGCAAGTTCTGGTGATCACCAAAAAATCGGATTGCGACACGGCCACCAACCTGGCCCAGGGTGGCTTGGCAGCGGTCATGGCCGCGGACGACAGTTTCGATCTACACATTGAAGATACCCTGAACGCCGGCGCCGGGCTGTGCGACAAAGAGGTGGTGAGGTTTGTCGTCAAAGAGGGGCCAGACCGTCTGAAGGAATTGATTCAGCTTGGAGCGCGCTTTGCGCGCAGCCAAGAGAACAGCAAGCAATTCGATCTGGGCCGGGAAGGCGGTCATTCGCGGCGGCGCATTGTCCATGCCCACGACCTGACCGGCAAAGAAATCGAACGCGCCTTATTGGAAAGCTGCCGCGGCAACCCGAATATCGAGCTGCGAGAAAACCACGCCTGCATCGACCTGCTGCTGGAGCAGGGGCGTTGCGTTGGCGCCAGTGTGCTGGCAGCCGATGCGATCCAGCGTATCCATGCCAAAATTACCGTCCTCTGTACCGGTGGCGCCGGGAAAGTGTACCAATACACCTGCAACCCCGACATCGCCACCGGCGATGGTATCGCCATGGCTTTTCGCGCCGGGGCCAAGATCAGCAATATGGAATTTTTCCAGTTTCATCCAACCTGCCTCTACCACCGCGACACCAAGAATTTCCTTATTTCGGAAGCGCTGCGCGGCGAGGGAGCGATCCTACTCAACCAGGCTGGTGAACGGTTTATGGAAAAATACGCGCCAGAGATGATGGAACTGGCGACCAGGGATACAGTGGCCAGAGCCATTGACCGCGAGATGAAGATCAGCGGCAGCAAATCAGTCTATCTTGACATCAGCCACCGCGGCAAAGAATTTATCGAAAAACGCTTTCCAACCATCTACGCCTTCTGCAAAAAACTGGGCTACGACATCGCTCAAAGACCTTTTCCAGTGGTGCCTGCCGCCCATTACCTTTGTGGCGGCGTCCTGGTTGATCAATATGGGCGAACTTCTGTCGATGGTTTATACGCTTTGGGCGAATGCGCCTGTACCGGCCTGCACGGCGGTAACCGTCTGGCCAGTAATTCGCTGCTCGAAGCCATCGTTTTCGCCTCACGGGCTTACACAGCCTGCGCAAAAGAACTGCCGAGCGTAAAAATCGGCGCCGAAAACGAAAACTGCAGCGGACAACAGAGGAAGGAAATCGAGGAAAAGGTTGTCATCAACCACAATTGGGAACTGATTCGTAAGATCATGTGGAACTATGTCGGCATCGTCCGCAGTGACCGACGGTTGATGTTGGCTGGGCGGCGGATTCAGGAAATCCATGAAGAAGTTTCCACACTCTGCGGCAAATACTATCCCTCAACGGAGCTACTGGAACTGCGCAACATCGGCATCGTCTCACTCTTGATCATCAAGGCGGCGCAAATGCGCAAGGAATCGCGCGGCTTGCATTACACCGTCAATTATCCGGAAAGAGACGATGGCCAGCGCTTCTGGAATATCTTTCAGCGTCAGGGGCAAGATGATCGTATTGAGGTGGTGGCCAGAAAATACATCTGAGATACGATAAGGTTTTTCCGGAAAAGATTCTGTATATTGGGCAATGCTGAAGTATGGTGGCGGTTTTATGGTTAGACCTTTTTCGAGCTCGATTTCCGCCATGGCTTTTGAGGGTGAAGCTGGCCAGCCCGGCCTGATGGAGTGAAAATTTCTAAGGAGTTAAGAATCTACTGGTTGCAGTGCAGTCGCCCTTCAGCGAGCAGAACGCCTATTGACCGGTAATTTGAGAAAAGGAAGAAGAAATGATCCCGATGATTGTGCTGGCGACCGGCAACCAGAATAAGGTCAAGGAATTTCAGGAGATTCTCGCTGGCTTTCCGGTACGTATAGCCTCGTTGAAGGAGTTCCCGAAAATTCCGGAAGCAGTGGAAGATGGCAAAACCTTTAAGGAAAACGCCTACAAGAAGGCACTGCATACCGCAAAAATTCTGGGGTTACCGGCCATCGCCGACGATTCCGGCCTGTGCGTCGATGCCTTGGATGGTGAACCGGGCGTTTATTCGGCCCGTTACGCCGGAGAGATGGCCGGAGATGACGATAACTGCCAGAAACTCTTGGCTAAAATGGAAAAGATCACGAACCGCAGGGCGCATTTTACCTGCGTTATTTCCATTGCCGTACCCTCTGGCCCAGCCCTGACCTATGAGGATTCTTGCCAAGGGGAAATTCTGCGCGAAAAACGCGGCGTCTCGGGCTTCGGCTACGATCCCCTGTTCTGGTTCCCTTCGCTCGGCAAGAGCTTTGCCGAACTGTCGGCCACGGAGAAAAACCGGGTTAGCCACCGCGGCAAGGCCCTGGCCCAACTTCGCGGTGAAATCGATAAGGTACTCACATGGCTGGAACAGCGGCTCGCCGAAGAAAAACCGGCAAAACCCGATCACAGCCAGTTCACCGACGACTGGTCGGGAAAATAATCCACCGCTGGCGCTCAGGCTGCTCGCGGCATGGCTGGCCGTGGCATATCGTCGCTATCGACAAAGGCGTAGGCGCTGTGTTTGTGGATGGACTCAAAACTTTCGACCCCGGCCGAGAACCAGCGGATATCCGGATGGGCCAGCGCCGCCACCGCCACCTTGCGCACCACGTCCTCGACAAACATTGGGTTGTTGTAGGCTTTTTCCGTGACGAATTTTTCATCCGGCCTTTTCAGGAGGGCGTACAGTTCGCAAGAAGCCGACTGTTCAATCAAAGTGATCAAATCTTCGAGCCACACCAGCCTGTCGGTTTTGACGTTCAACACCACCTCGGCCCGCTGATTGTGCGCTCCCTGCTCGCTGATCTCCTTCGAGCAGGGACAAAGCGTTGTCACCGGCACCCGTACCGTGATGATCATCTCGTCGCGCTCACCAACTGTGCCGGCGAAGGTGCAACTGTATTCCATCAGGCTGCCGGTGCCACTAACCGGCGCCCTCTTCTTGATGAAATAGGGAAAGGTCATTTCCATGCTGGCGCTTTTCGCTTGCAGGCCTTCCCTCACCTGCGTGAGAATCTCGCGGAAACGCCGAACGCTGAAAGCCTCAACCGAACGGTTAAGGATGGCGACAAAGGTGTCAATGCAGCCACCTTTCGGGGCGGCGGGCAGACTGGCCTGCATGGAAATGGTGGCGATGGTATGTTGCGGCTGACCGCCCTTTTCCTTGATTTTAACCGGGAAATGAATAGCTCTGACGCCGACTTCTTCGATGTGCATGACAGTTTTCTGATGATCAAGCCCGCACTGTTTCTCGGGAAAAAGCATGTGGAAGGTATTTTAATTTACCTGCTTTTCTGAGGAGCAACAACCAGCTTTTTTGCTGCGCTGCTCATGCTTTCGGTGTAGTTTGGTTGCTTTCCTGGTGAGAAAATATGGCCGCTGGAACCGGACACGAAGCTACAGACAGAACAGCCGCGCCCGCCGTCCGCCTCGATAAATGGCTGTGGGCCGCCCGTTTTTTCAAGACCCGCGCCATGGCCGCTGAAGCCGTCGAAGGGGGCAAGGTGCAGCGCCTTAAGCCGGCGCACCATCTGAATGTCGGCGATCGTCTTACAGTCCGCGCCGGAACGGCACTCTTTGAAATCGAGGTGCTGGCGCTCAGCGGTCAGCGCCGGCCGGTCGCGGAAGCCCGCCAGCTCTACCTGGAAAGCGAAGAAAGCCTAAGGCGGCGCGAGCAGGAACGGGAAATGCAAAAACTGGCCGCAGGCCAGTTGGGTTTTGCCGCAGGCACTGGTCGGCCAAGCAAGCGGAATCGCCGAAAAATCATCGCCTTCGTACGCAAGGGAGAAGACCATGGAAAAGATTAAACGGGCACTCATCAGTCTCACCGATAAGACGCAAGCCACCGCCTTTGTCGAGGTCCTGGCCAAGCTGGGTGTGCAGTTCCTTTCCACCGGCGGCACCGCCAAAATGCTGCGCGATGCTGGGCTTGAAGTTACCGATGTCTCCACCTTTACGGGATTTCCGGAAATGCTTGGTGGCCGCATCAAAACCCTCCATCCCAAGGTCCATGGCGGCATCCTCTTCCAGCGCGGTAATCCCGAACATGAACGGCAATGCTCTGAACAGGGCCTGGAAGCCATTGATCTGGTGGCGGTCAATCTCTACGATTTTGAAAAAACCGTGGCCAAACCCGGCTGCACGCTCGCCGACGCCATTGAAAACATTGATATTGGCGGCCCAACGATGCTGCGCGCCGCCGCCAAAAACTTCAAAGACGTGACCGTGGTGGTCGATCCGGCGGATTATTCACAGGTCTTGCAGGAACTTTGCGCCAGCGGCAACACCCAGTTGACCACCCGTTTTTATCTGGCAAAAAAGGTCTTCGCCCTCACCGCCCACTACGACGCCGCGATCAGCGCCTGGCTGAAGCGGGTTCCGGTCATCGGCAACCCTTATTTGCAGGAGGAATCATGCTGAACCTGGCGGTATTGTTGTCGGGCACCGGCAGAACGCTTGACAACTTCCACGATCAAATCCTGGCAAAAAAACTGGACGCCGATGTCCGCGTGGTTATCGCCGATGTCGAAAACGCCTTGGGCCTAAAAAAGGCCAGAGATTACGGCTACCCAGATTTTTACGCGAAGAATAGCGCCAACACCAACGCCATCCTCGCCAACTACCAGGTCGATCTGATCTGCCTGGCCGGCTATCTGAAACTCTACCAGCCTCCGCCAGCGCTGGCCCGGCGCGTGCTGAACATTCATCCGTCGTTGATTCCCGCTTTCTGTGGGCCGGGCTTTTACGGCCATCACGTCCATGAAGCGGTGAAGGCGCGCGGTTGTCTGGTCAGCGGCTGCACCGTTCATTTCGCCGACGGTCTCTATGACCACGGGCCGATTATCTGCCAGAAAGCGGTGGCCCTGGACTTTGGCGATGACGCCGACACCATCGCCAAAAAAGTCTTCGCCGCCGAATGTCTGGCCTACCCGGAGGCGATAAGCCGCGTCGCCGCCCTGGGCGTCGATTATTTCTGGCAGAGGGCCGGGCAATGAATCAGCGCATCCTCATGCGAGAGCACGATATCGATCTTGCCCTGCAACGTATCGCCTTACAAATTCTCGAAAACAATTCCGCCGCCGGTCGCCTGGCCCTTGTTGGCATCCACACCTGTGGAGTTTTCCTGGCCCAGCGTCTGCGCACCATCATCGGCGAGCATTTTTCCCATCGCGTCGATTACGGGACGCTTGACATTAACCTGTATCGCGACGACTGGAGTTTGGTCAGCCAGAATCCGGTGGTGCGCACCACTGATATCGCCTTTGAAGTTGATGGCGCCCATTTGCTCCTTGTCGATGACGTCATCTTCACGGGCCGCACCATCCGCGCCGCCATGGACGCGATCATGGATTACGGTCGGCCCAAGACCGTGCAATTGGCGGTATTGGCTGACCGCGGTGGGCGTGAGCTGCCGATTCAACCGGATTACACCGGTCTCCGGGCGGCAATTTTACCCGATGAGCGGATCACGGTGCGGCTCGGCGGCGGCGAGGAAAATGTCGTGGTGATTGAGAGTGAATAAACTGGGGTCGAAGCCGGAGCTCCTCGCTCCGGCGGGCGGCGCCGAAAATTTTTTCGCGGCAATCGAAGCTGGGGCCGACGCCGTGTACATGGGATTGCCCGGCGTCAATGCCCGCAATCTGGCGAAAGAGCCGCGTCTTGCCGAAATCGGCGCCATGATTGGCTACGCCCATGCCCAGGGCAAAAAATTCTATCTTGCCGCCAACAGCCTAATTTTACAAAAAGAAATCAAGGATCTGCTGCGCCTTCTCGCTTTGGTCACTGAACTTACCCCCGATGCCCTGATTGTTCAGGATCTGGGGCTGTTGCGTCTCGTCCGCGAACATTTTCCCTCTCTGAACTGCCACGCCTCAACGCTAATGACCACCCACAGCGCCGCCAGCGTCCAGATGTTTGCCCGCCTCGGCTGTAAGCGCGTTGTCTTGGCCAGGGAACTAACGGTGGTACAAATCGCCGCCATCTGCCAAAGGGCGCCGGTGGAGATAGAGGTCTTCATCCACGGGGCGATGTGTTTTGCCTATTCCGGTCTATGCCTGTTTTCATCGTATCTCGGCGGCAAAAGCGGCCTGCGCGGCCAGTGCGTCCAGCCCTGCCGCCGCGCCTACCGCATTGGCGCCGGGACAAGCGTAAGCCAGAAAAACAAAGGCGGCTATCTCTTTTCGATGAACGATCTGAACGGCCTGCCAGCGATAAATGGCCTGCGCCAGGCCGGAGTGACGTCACTGAAAATTGAGGGACGGCAGCGTTCGGCCCACTACGTCGCCACCGTGACCGCGGCTTACCGCCAGCTGCTGGACGCCACCCCGGAACGCCTGGAAGAGGCGATGGGCGAGGCGCGGGAACTGCTCGCTCAGGCCATGACCCGGAAAACCGGCGACGGCTATTTTTTTTCGCCGCGCCCGGATAAGGCCATCTCGCCATGGCATTCGGGTAACCTCGGGCGTTATCTGGGCCGGATTTACGCGGAAAAATCTAACACCTCCAGTGACTTGCCGCCGCTACGCCTGACGGCGGCGCTGGCTGTCGGCGACCGGCTGCGCCTGCATCCCGAGCCGTCCGGCGAACGGCTGGCCTTCACGGTTAAAACGCTGCGTTTGGCGGGCCGGGAAGTGAGCGCGGGCAAGGTCGGCGACGAAGTGACCATCCACCCGCCCAAGGCGCCAGAGGGCGGCTGGCGCTCGATTGATTGCTATCTCGTTGATATTCGACAAGAGAAGAAACCGCTCCCGGCCTTAGCCCTGCCGGCCATTGAGAAAAAACTCCACGCCGCCGAAACCGCCAAATCGACCTGGATTCAAAACTTGGCTCGGCGGCTACTGCCAGCACCGGAGGAAGACGTCGAGAAAACCTCGCCGAAAACGCTGAAAGGGAAAAGGTCAGCCGCTCATACCGCCCCGCTGCTGCCTTGGTGGCTACGCATCGACACTGCGGAAATACTGAAACAGCCGCTGCCGCAACCACCGGAGGCCATCGTCTTCGATGTCGGCCCGCGCATGATGAGGCAAGCTAGGAATTTGACGCGGCGGTTTGGCTCCGAGCAGCTGATCGCCGCCCTGCCGCCGGTTATTTTCGACGGTGAACGGCAACACTATGAGGAGATGCTGAAAGAGCTGCGCCGCCTCGGCCTCTTCCGCCTGCAACTGGGCCACATCGGCCAACTGGCGCAGTTCGACCTCGGCCACTGGCGGCTGGCCGCCGATTACACCTTCAACCTGATGAACGCGCTGGCCCTCGGCCAGGCCGCAGCGTTAGGCATTACCTCCCTGCAACTGGCCATTGAACTGGATAAGAACGCCTTGCGCCAGGCCATTCAGGCTTTAAAGCGCGGCCCCAATCTGAGGAACATTCGTCTCGGCCTGACGGTTTATGGCTGGCCGGCGCTGTTTACCGCCCGTTTGTCGGCACCATTTTTCGCCGTGGAAAAACCGATGATCAGTCCGAAAAATGAAGCCTTCCGCCACCGGCAAAGCCAATCCGGCAGCCAGATCCTGCCACTGCGCCCTTTTTCCCTCATCCCCCACCTGCCGGAACTGGCGCTGGCCGGCCTCGACTACTGCCTCGCCGACCTCCGCAGCGCCGCCCATCCACGCAAGGACATCGAAGAATTCATACAACGACTCGGCCAGAGGAAGAATTTTGGCAGGCTTTCCTCCTTCAACTATGCGGGCACCCTCGTCTGAAAGGCCCTGTTCAAACATTTACACGCATCAACATAAAAAGCATTGACAAGCTTTTAGTCATCCATTTTTATACGCGACGACGATGAAACGCTTAGACGCATCGACATAAAGAATATTGACGATGTTTTTATTCTCCTTTTATGGAAGGAGATGAAAATCAAATCATATTCACAATGCCGCTTTGCTTTTGTTGATGAATGGGAATCAACGAAGAATAACTTTCTCATCGGGGGCGCCCATGGACTTTCTAGCGTATAACTCCATCCTTTCCGTCATCAAGAACAATATCGGGCACTATGGACCGCGCACGGCGGTCAGTTACAAGAAAAAGGGCAAATATCTGTCACTGACCTACGAACAGTTCTATGAGCGAGTACTGATGCACGCGCGGGGACTGGCGAAAATTGGTGTCCGGCCCGGTGACCGGGTGGCAATTTTCTCGGAAAACCGTCTCGGCTGGGCCATCGCCGATTTTTCTATTCAGGCCTGCCGGGCCATATCGGCGCCGGTTTATGCCACCGATACCGGCCACGAAGCCGCCTATATCATCAATCATAGCGAAGCGGAAGTGGTTTTTGTTTCCACCAGGCAGCAGTACGAAAAGCTGCTGTCGGTGCGGGAGCTGATTCCGAGAGTGAGAATGGTTGTCTCCTTCGAGCAATTCATCGGCGACAAGAGTTTCCCGGTAGTCAGTCAGTTTCAACTGTCGGAACCGGAAATTCCGCTGAGTGAGGAGAAGAAGAAACAGATAGAGGCTGGCATTGACGCCGTTCACCAAGATGATATCCTGACTATTATCTACACATCGGGGACAACCGGAGTGCCAAAGGGAGTGGTGTTGAGCCAGGGCAACATCATGTCAAACGCCCATTACGGTTTGCAAGCCCTTGACGAGATCGCCAGCCCCATGACTTTCCTCAGCTTCCTGCCCTTAAGCCATGTCTTTGAGCGCTCCGCCGGTTATTATGCCAACCTGATGCTCGGCAATCACGTGGCCTTCGCGGAAAATCCGAAGGTAGTCATGGAAAACATGAGCGAAATCCGCCCGGAAGTCATGGTTTCCGTCCCCCGGCTGTTTGAAAAAATCCATTCACGGGTATACGATAGCGCCCACCAAGCTGGCCCCTTCAAACAAAAGTTGTTCCATCGGGCACTGGCGATCGGCCAACGCTATGTCGAGAAAAAATATGTCCACCAGCAAAATCCAGGGCTTTTGTCCTGGCAGTACCTCTTTTACGATAAACTGGTCTTTTCCGCTATTCGCAAACGTTTCGGCGGGCGGATCAAATTTTTCCTCTGCGGCGGCGCGCCGCTTGACGAGGTGATCACGCGCTTCATGTGGGCCATCGGTATGCCGGTATTTAACGGCTATGGCCTGACCGAAACAAGCCCTGTTATCTGTGTCTGCAACCGGCAGAATATACGTTTCGCCTCGGTGGGCAAGGCGCTGGCCAAAACCGAGGTTAAGCTGGCTGAAGACGGCGAACTGCTGATGCGCGGCCCGCAACTGATGCAAGGCTACTATAAAAACGAGGAGGCCACCCGCGAGGCCATGGGCGACGGCTGGTTCAGAACCGGCGACATCGCCCGCATCGACGAGGAAGGTTTCATCTACATCGTTGACCGCAAGAAAGAACTGATCGTCACCGCCGGCGGCAAAAACGTCGCGCCGCAGCCGCTGGAAGGTGAGTTGCGACTCAGCAAATACATCGAGCAGGCCATCGTCATCGGCGACCGTAGGCCCTATCTGGTGGCCATTCTCACCCCAAACCTTGAGCGTCTCTTCGCTCTCAGCCGCGAGCTGGATATCCACTTCATCGACATGCACGAACTGGTGAACAATCCACGTATTGTTGAAGTGTATCAGAGCGTTATCGATAAATTGAACGCCGATTTGCCGTCGTACAGCACGATCAAAAATTTCGCGGTACTCGCCGGTGATTTTACCATCGCCGACGGTGAGCTGACTTCGACTATGAAGCTGAAACGGCGGGTAATATCACGGAGATATAAAGACTTAATTGAAGAGTTATACGCTGCCGCCGACAGCCGGATAGATATGCGTAATAAGCCGGTTACCGGAGCATGACCGATGGCCGCCGCCGATTGGGGCGGGCCGCAAACCACAGGGAGACCATCTTATGAAGCGAATACATCGCGCAGCCGTGCTTGGAGCCGGCGTCATGGGCGCCACCATCGCCGCGCATCTGGCCAATGCCGGGTTGGAAGTGCTGATGCTGGACATTGTCCCCAAGGAACTGACGCCAGAGGAAAAAGCCAAAGGACTGGCCATCGATAGCCCGCCCTTCCGCAATCGCATTGCCCAGGCCGGGTTGGACGGCTTATTGAAGATGAAACCGGCGCCACTCTTTGTTAAAGACTACGCCAAACGGATAGCAGTGGGCAATCTGGAGGATGATCTCGGCAAACTGACAGCCTACGACTGGGTGGTCGAGGTGGTCGTCGAACACATGCCGATCAAGCTGTCGCTGCTGGCAAAAATAGCACCCCATCTCGGCAAAGACGCCATACTGACAACCAACACCAGCGGCCTGTCGGTGAACGAGATGGCGAAGGCATTGCCGGAGGAGATGCGCAGGCGTTTTCTCGTCACCCATTTCTTCAATCCGCCGCGCTACATGCGTTTGATGGAACTGGTGCCCTGCGCCGAAACTGACCCGGAGGTCCTGACCGCCATGGCTGATTTCATGCGGCGCGTCCTCGGCAAGGGCGTGGTTTTTGGCAAAGACACGCCGAATTTCGTCGCCAACCGCATCGGCGTCTACGCCATTTTGAAATCAATCCAGCACATGATGGCCATGGGCCTGACCGTCGAGGAAGTGGATGCGGTGGCCGGTCCAGCAACCGGCCGGCCGAAGAGCGCCGCCTTCCGCACCTCCGATCTGGTTGGCCTCGATACGCTGGCGCATGTCGCCAGCAATTCCTGGGAAACCCTACCTGATGACGAGGAGCGTGCCGTCTTCCAGCTTCCGCCTTTCATCCAGGACATGCTGGCAAAAAAACTGCTCGGCGATAAAACCCGCCAAGGCTTCTACAAAAAGGAAAAGACCGACGGCAAGAGACAAATTTTCTATTACGACTACGAGAGCGGCGAATACAAGCCCACCGTCAGACCAAAATTCGCCTCAATAGAAGCGGGCCGGCAAATTGATAGTGCCAGCGAAAGGCTTAAAACCGTCGTTAACGGCCAGGACAAGGCGGCCGAATTCGCCTGGAAGTCGCTACGCGACACCCTGATCTACGCCTGCAACCGCATCCCGGAAATCGCTTCGGATGTGGTCAATATCGATCAGGCCATGCGCTGGGGCTTCAATTGGGAGCTGGGGCCATTTGAAATGCTTGACGCCATCGGCGTTGAGAATTTTGTCCGCCGCGCCACGAAAGATGGCATGGCGGTGCCGGAAATTCTCAAGCCGGTCACCGCCTTCTACCGCGATGGCGATCAAGGTCAGCGGCAATACTTCGATCTGAGCGCCAGCGCTTATCGCCCGATGCCAGTTCCAGAAGGTCAGATCAATCTCGACATCCTGAAAAAGGCCGGGCGGGTGGTGGAAAAATGCGGCAACTGCTCAGTGCTCGATCTGGGTGATGGTGTATTTTGCCTGCAATTTCATTCGAAAATGAACGCCGTCACTTCCGATATTCTGGCCATGACCCTCAAAGCGGTGGCCAGGGCCGAGCGTGAAGGCGTCGGCCTGGTGGTCGGCAACCAAGGGAAGAATTTTTCCGTTGGCGCCAACCTGATGATGATGGCCGTGGCTATGGCCGAAGGGGCCTATGACGATATTAACCTGGCGATCAAAGCCTTCCAAAAGGCGACCATGGCCTTGAAATACGCCAAGGTTCCGGTGGTGGCCGCGCCTTTTGGCATGACCCTAGGCGGCGGCGGCGAGTATTGCCTGCATTCTGATGCCATTTGCGCCCACGCCGAAACCTACATGGGCCTGGTGGAAATTGGCGTCGGCCTCTTGCCGGCCGGCGGCGGCACTAAAGAAATGTGCCTGCGGGCCGTCGATCTGGCGGCGGTCAATGGCACCGACCCGCAGCCTTTCATCTTCAAGCATTTCCAGCAGATCGCCATGGCCACCGTGTCAATGGGAGCGGTGGAACTCTTTGGCATGAACTACATGCGCGGAGGTGACAGCATCACCATGGACATTGAGCGCTTGATTGCCGACGCCAAGCAAAAAGTCTTGGCTTTGGCTGTCAACTACCAGCCGCCGCTGCCGCGAACCGATATTGCCGCGCCGGGTCGGGGTATCGCCGCCAGTATTAAGAGCCAGCTGTGGAACATGAAGATGGGTTCCTTCATCACCGAATACGAATACGAGATAGCCAGCCAGATCGCCCTGGTCATCTGCGGTGGCGATGTCAACCCCGGCACCTTGGTCACCGAGGATTATCTGCTGCAACTGGAGCGCGAAACCTTCCTCAAACTGTGCGGCAACAAAAAGACGGCGGAGCGGGTGCAGCACATGCTGAAAAAGGGCAAGGCGCTGCGCAATTAACCGGCTTTACGGCGTTATTAAGAATTATTTTTTGCGAGGACACTATGAAACCAGCTTATATCCTGGCCAGCTATCGCACTGCCGGTTGCCGGGCTAATAAAGGAAAATTCAAGGACATGCGCCCCGATGACCTGGCGGCTTTGGCCATCCGGGGACTCATGGAGCGGAGCGGTGCTGATCCGGCCTTAATCGATGATGTCTCTATCGGCTGTTCGTTTCCGGAAGCGGAGCAGGGGATGAATGTTGGGCGCGTTGCTGCCTTGCGGGCCGGGCTGCCCGTGGAAGTCGCCGGCGAAACCATCAACCGTTTCTGTTCCTCCGGTCTGCAAAGTATCGCCCATGCCGCCGAACGGATCATGTGCGGCTTTGCCGACTGTATCATCGCCGGCGGCGTCGAATCGATGAGCCGCGTGCCGATGGGTGGCCTGAAATACGCCGCCAATCCAGGCCTGGTCACGGTCAGGGAGGAGAACTACTCGAACATGGGCATCACCGCCGAATTGGTGGCGGAAAAATATAACGTCTCCCGGCAGAGGATGGATGAATTCGCCGCCGGGAGCCACGCCAAGGCGGCGGCGGCCATTAGTAATGGCCGTTTCCGCGACGAAATCATCCCGGTCGAGGTCGAAGACTGCCGCTTGGTTAACGGCAAGATGCAAAAGAAGAAAAGCATCGTCGATATTGACGACGGCGTCCGGCCCGGCACCACCGTCGAAAGCCTAGCCAAACTGCGCCCGGTGTTCAAAACCGATGGCGTGGTCACCGCCGGCAACTCGTCGCAGACCACCGATGGGGCGGCGATGACGATGCTGGTTTCCGAAGACTATCTGAAAAAAACCGGCAAACAGCCCTTCGGCCGTTTCATCGCCTTCGCGGTTAAAGGCGTGCCGCCGGAAGTAATGGGCATCGGCCCGATCGTCGCCATCCCGGCGGTCCTGAAGTTGGCTGGTTTACGTCAGGAAGAAATCCAACTGATTGAGTTGAACGAGGCATTTGCCGCTCAGGCCCTGGCCATTGTCAACACCCTGGGGTTGAACCCGGATATCATCAATGTCAACGGTGGGGCCATCGCCCTCGGACACCCGCTGGGCTGCACCGGCGCCAAACTGACCGCCACCCTGCTACACGAAATGGGCAAACGAAAACTGCGTTACGGCATGGTGTCGATGTGCATTGGCGGCGGCATGGGCGCGGCCGGCATTTATGAAAAATTATAATCAAGCGAGCGAGGATCGAATCATGAGCAAAAAACTTGTCAAAGGCGGCGAATACCTCGTCGCCGAAACGCCATGCGCCGACGTCTTTACGCCGGAAGACTTCTCCGATGAACAACGGCAGATGGCCAACACCGCCGATCAGTTCATCGCCACGGAAATCATGCCGCATGTGGAGGAAATCGACCAACAGGATTTCAGCAAAGTCATTGCCGGGCTGCGCCGGGCTGGCGAGTTGGGATTTCTCATGATGGACGCGCCGGAAAAGTACGGCGGCCTTGAGCTCGATAAGGCCACCGGCATGGTGGTCAGCGAAAAGATCGCCCGCAGCGGCGCCTTTTCCGTCGCCCTCATTGCCCACACCGGCATCGGCAGCCTGCCGCTCATCTATTACGGCACTGAGGCGCAAAAGGGAAAATATCTCGACAAATTGATGTCCGGCGAATGGATCGCCTCTTACTGTCTGACCGAACCAGGTTCCGGCAGCGACGCCTTGGGCGCCCAAGCGTCAGCCACGCTGTCACCGGATGGCAAGCACTACATCCTGAACGGCACCAAACAGTTCATCACCAATGGCGGTTTCGCCGACCTGTACACCATCTTTGCCAAAATCGACAAACAGCATTTCACCGCCTTCCTCGTCGAGCGCACCTTCCCAGGGCTGGTTATCGGCAAGGAGGAGAAAAAGCTGGGCATCAAGGGTTCTTCGACGGTGCAAATCATTCTCGACAATTGCCAGGTGCCAGTGGAAAATCTGCTCGGCGAAAAAGGCAAAGGGCATAAAATCGCCTTCAATATCCTGAACGTCGGGCGCTTCAAACTGGGGGCCTGTGTCACCGGCGCCGCCAAAGAAGCGATAGCCCAAAGCCTTCAGTACGCCAATATCCGCAAGCAATTCAACACGCCGATCGGCCGCTTCGGAGCCATTCAAGAGAAGATAGCCAATATGACGGCGGCGATCTACGCCTCGGAGTCACTAGTTTACCGTCTGGCCGGGCAACTGGACGATAAACTGGTGACCATTCCGAAAGACTTGCCCAACTATTATGAAGAATACCAGCGCGGCATCGAAGAATACGCGGCCGAATGCAGCATCGCCAAGGTTTTTTGCAGTGATGTCCTGGCCGAGGTGGTCGATGAAGTGCTGCAGATTCATGGGGGCTACGGTTTCATTAGTGAATATCCAGCCGAGCGTTTCTACCGCGATGAACGCATCAACCGCATTTTCGAAGGCACCAACGAGGTCAACCGTATGCTGATCCCCGGCATGATCCTGCGCAAGGCCATGAAGGGTGAAATACCGTTGCAACAGAAAGCCATGAAAGCCTTCGAGGCGCTGATGACGCCTGGCCTCGAGGAAGTGGAGGATGTGCCGTTTGCCACCGAAAAAGCGCTGGTGGAAAACCTGAAAACCCTGTTTTTGATTTTATCCGGCAGCGGCGTCCAGAAATTCCGCGACAAGATCAACGATGAACAGGAAATCCTCATCGCCGCCGCTGACATCGCCATTCAGATCTACGCCTTGGAAAGCGCAGTGCTGCGAGCGGAGAAACATTTCGCCAAGGCCGGTGAAAAACGCCGGCAACTGCTGCAAGCGGCAGTCAAAGTTTTCGCCTTTGCCGCCAACGAAGCGGCCACCACCGCCGCCCGCCGCGGCGTTTTCTACATTGAGGAAGGCGATGCCCTAACCATGCTTTTGTCTGGTATCCGCCGCTTCGGCAAATACGACGCCACCGGTCTGCTTGACGCCAAACGTCTGCTGGCCAAAGCCGCCTTGGAGGACGAGCGCTATGTCTTCGCCTGACGCGGACGCTGGTTTAATTGACGAACTGTTCGCGGCTATGCCTAATCAGTATGTCCCTGGCGTTGTCAGTCAGGCGGCGAACTATTATTTCTCGTTTGAAAAGAATAAGAAAACGGTGCGTTTGACCAGCGAGCGGGCCGTAGTCGAGGATGGCAAAACCGTTGACGCCGCCGATTGCGTGTGCAAAACCACCGCCGCTTTTTTCATCAATATCTGGCGGGATGGACAGCGGCCTGGCATGGGCGCTTTCCTCAGCGGCAAGATAAAATCTAACAATCCTACGGCGCTCGAGACTTTTCTCCGCTGTTTTGGCAAAGAGTAATTGCATTTTCATATTGAAGAAATTAAAAATCTAGCCTGGATATGGAAATAGGAAAGGAGAGAGTACGTGGCAGGACATATCACCCGCATCAAGATACGCGGCTATCACACCGATTTTTATGGACACGTCAACAACGCCCGCTACCTGGAATTCTATGAGGAAGACCGCTGGGCCTGGTTTGACCGGGCGATTGACGTGCGGCAATGGATGAAAAAGGGCCTGACCTTTGCCATCGTCAATATCAACGTCAACTACCGCCTGGCGGTCATACTCGGGATGACGATAGAGGTGCGCAGCCGCCTTGAGCGCATCGGTGGACGCAGCGCCACCATACGCCAGGAAATCGTTGTCGCGGATACAGGCCAAGTAGCCTCCGACGCCCTCGTCACCTTTGTCATTACCGACAGAAACGGGCGAGTGCTGGATATGAATGCAGATGTCCCAGAAGTACAAGAGCTTATCTCGCTGGCGAAGCAAATGTCCAATTTGGATCAAGGCCAACGGCAGGCGAAAATTCAACCCGAGGAGAAACCATGAGAAGACGAGAGAAAAACATCAAAAAAATGCTGTCATGCGTGGCGATCGCCTCCTTGCTCGCGGGCGGAACGGCTTTTGCCAACGGTTATCGTATCCCAGAACAATCGGTGGATTCAACCGCGAAAGCCGGCGCCAATATCGCTTCGGCCAGCTCCGCCGATGCCGCCTACTATAACCCCGCCGCCGTATCTTTTTTGAAAGACGGCTGGCTGGTCGAGGTTGACGGCACCTATCTGCACCTGACAGCGGAGAAATACCAAGACAGCCGCAGCCCGTTGTACAACGGCAGGTCGAAGGTCGAAGATTACGGCCTTCCTACTCTCTTCGTTGTCTCGCCGGAATGGCAGAATATGCGCTTCGGTTTCTCGATCACCACGCCGTATGGTCTTGGTAAACGCTGGGACCAGCCTTTTCCGGCCACCTTCGCCAACAAATTTGAACTGCGCATCACGGACTTCAATCCGACCGTCACCTACGCCGTCACCGAC
>JAIRRG010000171.1 GCA_031256095.1 Desulfobulbaceae bacterium | reverse complement strand
CCGCATGTTTTTGAAAACGCGGGTCGGCGATCATTGGCCGGAAGAAGCCGAAAAAATCCGCGCCTGGATCAAGGAAACGGTCGGCCAGGCGGCGCGGCAGCTCGCATAAAACGAAGGACGGGTTCATGGAATTTGAAACGGTCATCGGGCTGGAGATTCATGCCCAACTGAGTACAAAAACCAAGATATTTTGCGGTTGCGCCACCACCTTCGGCGCTGCCCCGAACAGCCAGACCTGCCCGGTCTGCCTGGGTTTGCCAGGAGCGTTACCAGTTCTGAATAAAACAGCGGTCGAATACGCGATAAAAATGGGACTGGCCAGCAACGCCGTCATCAACAAACGCAACCAATTCGCCAGGAAGAATTATTTTTATCCCGATTTGCCGAAAAATTATCAAACATCGCAGTTCGATTTACCAATCGTCGGCGGTGGCGGCGTTGAAATCGAGGTTGACGGCCAGACAAAAACCATCGGCATCACCCGCATCCACCTGGAGGAAGACGCCGGCAAACTGATCCACGACGAGCATGAGCCATTTTCCTACATCGACCTCAACCGCACCGGGACGCCACTAATCGAAATAGTTTCAGAACCTGACATGCGGTCTCCGGCCGAAGCCTACGTCTATTTGAAAAAAATCCACGCCATTCTCCGCTACTTGGACATCTGTGACGGCAATATGCAGGAGGGCAGTTTCCGCTGCGACGCCAACGTCAGCCTGCGGCCCGTGGGCACGAAAGAATTGGGCACGCGCACCGAATTGAAGAACATGAATTCATTCCGCCATGTGCAGAACGCCCTGGAATATGAAGTCCGCCGCCAGCGCGATTTGCTCCTTGATGGCGAGAAAGTTGTGCAAGAAACACTGCTGTGGAACCCGGACAAAAATTGCAGCGAATCGATGCGCGGAAAGGAAGATGCCCATGATTACCGTTACTTCCCCTGTCCCGATTTGGTCATGGTTGATATTTCCGACAATTGGATCGCGGACATCCGCGCCAGTCTACCGGAATTGCCTGACGCTAGACGCGCTCGCTTTGTCAGTGACTATGAATTGCCTGAATACGACGCGGCGCTTCTCACTGGCGAACGTGATTTGGCCGATTATTTCGAGGCCGCCGTTCAGGCCGGGGCGCCAGCGAAAAAAGCGGCCAACTGGATGATGACCGAACTGCTGCGCGAACTGAAGGGCGAAAGCGTCAGCGGCTGCCGGACGCGGCCAGAACAGTTGGCGGCTCTCATCAAATTGATTGAGTCGGGTAGCATCAGCGGCAAGATCGGCAAAACTGTCTTCCTCGATATGCTGGCCAGCGGTGACAGCCCTGAAGCGATCATCGCCCGGAAAAATCTGGCCCAGGTTTCAGACAGCGGCGAACTCTTGACGATAGTCAGGGAAATCGTTGCCGCCAACCCCAGCCAGGCCGATGATTTCCGTAACGGCAAGGCCAAACTGATGGGCTACTTTGTTGGCCAATTAATGCAGAAGACAAAAGGACAGGCAAATCCCAAGATCGCCAATGAATTATTCGGCCAGGTTCTCGGCGAGAAATAAGACCAGTCATGGATAAATCGGAGTGGCAGGAAAAGGGGGCGGGCCACCGGGGGCGGCTGCGCGACAAATACCTGCAGCAAGGTCTCGACTCCTTCACCGACGCCGAAGTGCTGGAGATGCTCTTGGCCTTTGGTACACCGCGCTCCGACTGCAAAGAACCGGCGCGGCAGTTGCTGGCACGTTTCGGCGGTCTAGCCGCCGTCCTCGAAGCGCCGCCGGAACAACTTCAAGAGACCAAGGGTGTCGGTGAAAAAAATGGTTTTGCCATTTCCTTTATCCAGGCGGTGTCACGCCGCTATCTGAAGGAGCGGATGCGCGGGCGGCGCTACCTGCGCACGGCCAGCGAGGTGCGTGACTACCTCGAACACAGTATGCGTGGCCTGAAAAAAGAAGTATTTACCGTGATTTACCTGGATGCCAGCCACGGCGTTATCGACTCGGAAGTGCTGGCCGAAGGCACCATCAACGTCAACACCATTTATCCACGCGAAGTAGCAATCCGCGCCCTGCATTTCAATGCCGCGGCGCTGATTGTCGCCCACAACCATCCCTCCGGGGCGTTGCGGCCATCCGACGCCGACATCACGCTGACCAAAACGTTGTACTTCACCTGCGGTCAGTTGCATATCCGGCTTCTTGATCATCTTCTCATTGGCGACGGTATTTTCAGTTTCATGGAAGACGGCCTAATGACTACCGTCGCCGCCGACTGCCAGCGCCTGACCGATATGCTGCGGCAGAAATGACCGCGTTGTATATCCATATCCCGTTCTGTTTATCGAAGTGCCCCTACTGCTCTTTCGCCTCATTACCTGGCCGCAAATCGCTGCACCGGCCTTATGTCGAGGCGGTCATCGCCGAGATGCGGCAAACGGCGGCCAGCCAGCCAGCATCGGTCACAACTTTATTTATTGGCGGCGGCACGCCTACCGTTTTAGCGGAAGCTTTGCTTTTGTCCGTAATTGCCGCCTGCCGCAAGCTCTTTCCCTTCATTGAAGACGGCGAATTCACCTGCGAGGCCAATCCGGGCGCGTTGCGTCCAAAGCTGCTTTGCGCTTTGCGCGAGGCGGGCATTAACCGCCTGTCGCTGGGCGTCCAATCATTTGATGATGCCGAATTACGGCTGCTGGGCCGCCTCCATGACGCCCAGGCCGCCCAAGAAGCGGTGGCGATGGTCAAAGAGGCGGGTTTTACCAACTTCAGCCTCGACTTGATGTATGGCCTGCCGGGGCAAAGGGCGGCAAGCTGGCGGCAAAACCTGGAAACGGCGCTGGCGCTCAACCCGCCGCATCTCTCCCTCTATCAATTGACCATTGATGACGGCACGCCCTTTGCCAGCCGTTACCAGCCTGGCCAGCCGCCGATGCCAACGGAGGAAGAAATCCTGGCCATGGATGCGCTGAATCAGACCTTGTGTGGTCAAGCCGGTTTACGCCAATATGAAATCTCAAATTTCGCGCGGACAGGATACGAATGCCGCCATAACCTGACTTATTGGATGAATGAAAGCTATCTGGCTGTTGGCGCGGCGGCGGTCAGTTATGTCGAAGGCAAGCGCCAGGGCCGCCTGACCGATCCGGAACGGTATTGCGCGGCCATCGAACGGGGCGAAAACGCCATCGCCTGGTCGGAAGAATTGTCGGCCGAAGCCGCCTTCCGCGAAACCATGGTCATGGGCCTGCGCCTGAACGCTGGCGTCGAACTCGCCCGGCTGCGCCGGCGTTTTGCCATTGACGCCCTGGTCTACTACCATGAGGCGCTGACAAAATTTATGGCGGCGGGATTCATACAGTGCGCCGACGGCCATCTGTGCCTGACTCGGGCCGGAAGGCTGATCGCCAATCAGGTCTTGGCGGAATTGGTATGATCGCTCTGCCGCGGCAAGCGGCGGTCGATGTGATATGGCTCAACCGAAATAATGGCAAGCCGCTGATAGTCCTGGCGCCAAGGGTTGAGAATGACATTCCATTCTTTGGCGACGACGGTCGAGGGCACGCGCAGGGTGACAAGCTGGTTACGCGCCATCTTCGCCTCGGCAATTTCCGCCAATTTCGGCATCGCCGGGAAAGTGTCCCAGCCGCCGACAGCTCATACAAATCCAGCTCGCTTTCTATTTTCTGGCCGGTTACCGCTATGCCGCCAAGAAATTCCTCAACCCCTATCGCCGTCATGTGTGGTCTCCGTCATTTGGCGTTACATTGTACGCCAAATGACGGAGGGTGTCAAATTGAGGAAGATGGTTTTCGTTTATTCAATTTATAAATCAAAACTTATGTAGTAATTCATGCCGTTGCGAGCAACAGAGTAAGCCTGCCGCGAGTGAAGCGTGGCGGAAACAATCCAGTTTTTTTAATTTTTTCTATAGCATGGATTGCTTCGCTTCGCTCGCAATGACATGAAAAATTATTCAAGTTTTAATTTATAAATAGTATTAGTCCCACATTCAAGTGGTTGCGATCATTTGTCAATTTCTGGCTCCCTTGGCCATATATTTCTGACATATTGCTGGAAATATGTCATGTCGCGCTGATATATTTCATATCAAAAATGGATGATATCGGCGCAATTGAAGCGTTTATAGAATTATCAGAGCGATTTAAGCTCGTTATGTATTATCGGCATAATCAAGGCTTTTATGGCACGTTTCAAATTTTCTCATAATTGGCTTGCTTCCAGCCTCGGCAGGTTGTATATCAGCACAAATGAAATACTTACTATAATTTTACTTTGTAAAATTCCAGCTTTGGCAGGTTGTATATCAGTCAGCCACTGATTGATAGGGTGTCGTTATCAACTTGCTCGTATTGTGAAATGACCAGCGGGGTTACGATGATTGACTCTTGCGAAACATTGCCAGCCGATATGAAGAGAATGGCTGGCGGTGGCATAATAAATCAGCCCGACGTGGTCGAGTTCTGGGATGGCGAGGCATTCCCTCTCCATCCTGGCACGATTCTTGCTCTCTCTCTCTCTCTCTCTCTCTCTCTCTCTCTCTCTCTCTCTCTCTCTCTCTCAGTTCTCTAACCAGTTTTATCTTCTTTTGCCTCGCCGGTTTGGCGCGGCATCAATATGGCCTTGCCCGGCAATCGGGCAGGGCTTTTTTTGTTTATTGCCCAGGACAGGCGTTGAAGCCTGATTCCATTTGTAAATCAAAACCTATATGGCAGTCCCTCTCATTGCGAGGAACATGGTGACGAAGCAATCCATATTTTCAATTATTCATACAACATGGATTGCTTCGCTTCGCTCGCAATGACGCGAAAAATTATTTAATTTTTAATTTATAAATTGTACTAGCCAATGTATGAAGCGAAAACAGGCAATAACTAAGTTGCCGTAAAGACTAAAAATCTTCAAAAGGAGATAGCCATGGCCTCACGAGCAGTTCTGACTAATCATGTAGACGTTCATGTCCCGGTTAATACAGCAACGACGACTGTTCAGGCGCCAAACGGGGCGGCCAATTTTCTGATTCCTGCCAATGAAAAGCATGTAAAGAACTACGAGCGAAGCGGCAACGACCTGATCATCCAGTTTGATGACGGCAAGGAGTTGCGGATCAATGGCTTCTTTGCCCACAGCGCTGACTACAACAATCTTGTTTTCGTTCATGATGATGGCCAGTGGCTGACGGTTTTCGACAAAGCCCTCGGCGGTAGCGATGGCATAGTCGACCCACTCGTCGCCTACGACCCGATCGCTGACTCATCGACCGGGATGTTGTTGGCGATTCTCGGCGGGGTGGCCGGCGCGGCCGGGATTGTTGCCTTGGCGGCCGGTGGCGGCGGCTCCAGTTCGTCGCCGGCTCCACCACCTCCGCCACCGCCGCCGGGGCAACCAGCAGCGCCGACGAGCTATAATGACAAGGTCTATCCGGTCGTTGATGCGCACAGCACGGCGCCCTATACCAACGATGTGGAACCTGGCATTAACATCGGCGCCGGGCTAACCACCGGGCTAACCAATACGCCGAAACTGTATGTCGATGGCGTATACGTGGCGGCGACCTACAATTCGGCGGCTGGCACGCTGACGCCGAATGCGCCGCTGCCCGAGGGGAATCATCAGTTCACCTACACAGTGAGTAATTCCAGCGGGGAAAGCCCGCAGAGCGGCGCGCTGCCGATTGGGATTCTCACCACGCCTCCGGGCCCGCCGATTTGGGCGCTAACCGATGATCGCAGTGGCGTGCAGCGCGCGATTGGCGATCAGCCGACCAACGATGCCACGCCGGCGCTGCACGGCACAGGAGGACATCCTGGCGATACCGTCAATATTGTCATTGACAACAAGCCGCCGGTTACGGTGACGGTCGGCGCTGACGGTGCCTGGACATACACGCCTGGTACGCCGCTTGTTGATGGTGAGCACCATGTTACGGTCACCGAGACCGATCCGGCCGGCAACGTCAGTACCGCGACCGATCAGTATGTTATGGTTGATACGATAGCATTGGCGCCGACGGTGGCCCTGCTCCATGACACCGGCATTAGCGCCACAGACCTCATCACGATGGACGGCACGCTGAGCGTGACCGGCATTGAAACCGGGGCGACGGTGGAATACTCCACCGACAGCGGTGTTACCTGGAGCACGGGCTTCACGGCAACCGAAGGCGCGAACGACGTTCTGGTACGCCAGACCGATGTGGCCGGCAACGTTTCCGCGCCGACCGAATTCATCTTCACGCTGGACACGACGGCGCCGGCTGCGCCGATGGTGGCCCTGCTCCATGACACCGGTGCCAGCGCCACCGACCTTATCACGATGGACGGCACGTTGAGCGTGACCGGCATTGAAACCGGGGCGACGGTGGAATACTCCACCGACAGCGGTGTTACCTGGAGCACGAGCTTTACTCCGGTCGAAGGCGCGAACGATGTTCTGGTACGCCAGACGGATGTGGCGGGTAACGTCTCCGCGCCGACCGAGTTCAGCTTCACGCTGGACACGACGCCGCCGGCGGTGGAGCTTAAAGCGATAACGGACAATGTTGAGTTGGTAACCGGGCCGATTCATTTG
>JAIRRG010000105.1 GCA_031256095.1 Desulfobulbaceae bacterium | reverse complement strand
GTGGTCTACTGGGCCAAATCCCCGGTCCCCTTGTCCATCCAAACGACCAGCGGTCAGGCCAAGTCTCTCGATTTCCTCAAACATAACAAGCGGGAAGCGCCCGACACCAACAGCCTGGTCGTCGCCCGTATGCTGCTTGAGGTGCTGACCTTCCGCTCGCTGTTCCGCAATACCCAGGCGCGGATTTACAGTGGCCCGAAACTGACCCACGAGTCGTCGAAATGGCTGTGGATGTTCGCCCTGCTCTTCCACTATTCATTCCTGATCGTCTTGATCCGTCATATGCGCCTGTTCCTTAACCCCACTCCGGTCTGCCTTGACTGGTTGGAGTTTTTCGACGGCATTTTTCAGATCGGCGCCCCCAACTGGTATATCACCGATATCTGCCTGGTCGCCGGTTTGCTGCTTTTACTGCTGCGCCGCTTCTTCATGACCAAGGTGCGCTATATTTCGTTGGCCAACGACTATTTTCCACTGTTTCTGCTTCTGGGTATCGCCACCTCTGGCATCCTGATGCGCTACCTCTTACACGGTAATGTCGATGTCGTCGCTATCAAACAGTTAGCGGTCGGCCTAGTCACTTTCCACCCGACGATTACCGCTCCTATCGCCTCGATTTTCTACATTCATCTCTTTTTAGTCTGCACCTTGCTGGCCTATTTCCCGCACAGCAAGCTCATGCATATGGCCGGCGTGTTGTTCAGCCCGACCCGCAACATGCGCAATAATACCCGCGCCGTGCGGCATATCAATCCATGGAACCCGGACATCAAACCGCATTCCTACGCCGGTTACGAGGACGAGTTCCGCGAATTCATGGTCGAGGCCGGTATTCCGGTGGAAAAAGAACTCCCCGCCAGCGAGGCATAGGCGAAATTTTTCAACCAGCGATAAGGACAAAAAGCGATGGCATTGCCAAAATTGGAAGAATTATCAAGGAGTGTGGCAGAGGCTCCGTCCATGATCACGGGGGCTGTGCCCTCCAATGCATGGATGGATATTCCGGTGGTGTTCAAACCGGGGAATTATGCGTATCCGGCCAAAAAAGAAAAGGTTGAATACCTGAACAGCCAGAATGGCCTGTCCTTCCCAAACGCCCGCATTTGGTCACCCGAGGAGGATGACTGGAAACTGCCGGAAAACTGGAAAGAGATCATTTTAGATGGCCTGAAAGAGCGGTTGGGCAAATTCCGCTCACTGAAAATCTTCATGGATTGCTGCGTCCGCTGCGGCGCCTGCGCCGACAAGTGCCATTTCTTTCTCGGCACCGGCGACCCGAAGAACATGCCGGTCCTGCGCGCCGAATTGCTGCGCTCGGTCTATCGCAACGATTTGACGCTGGGTGGCAAATTGTTGGGTAAAATGGCCGGTGGCCGGGAAATGACGGTCGGTGTCTTGAAAGAGTGGTTCATGTACGCCTATCAGTGCACGGAGTGCCGCCGCTGCTCGGTATTCTGCCCCTACGGCATCGATACCGCCGAAATCACGATGATGCTGCGCGAACTGTTGCATACGGTCGGCATCGGCATCAACTGGATTCTCGAGCCGGCCTCCAACTCGAACCGTACCGGCAACCACCTGGGTTTGCAGCCGCACACCTTCAAGGACAACGTCGACTTTCTCGTCGATGACGTCGAACGGCTGACCGGGATCCGGCCCAATATCACCTTCAACCGCAAGGGGGCGGAGATTCTCTTTGTCACCCCGTCCGCCGATGTCTTCGCCGACCCAGGACTGTTTACGGCCATGGGTTATATGATTCTCTTTGAGTCTTTGGGCCTTGATTATACCTGGTCAACCTACGCCTCGGAGGGCGGCAACTTCGGTTTGTTCACGAACAACCAGTTGATGAAGAAACTCAATGCCAAGATATATGCCGAGGCCAAACGCCTGAAGGTCAAACATATAATAGGCGGCGAGTGCGGCCATATGTGGCGGGTGTTGCACCAATACATGGATACCATGAACGGGCCGGCTGACTTCCTCGAAGTGCCGCGATCACCGGTCACGGGCACGGTTTTCAAGAACGCCGCCGCGACCAAGATGATTCATGTCACCGAATTCACCGCCGACCTGATCAGAAACGGCAAACTGAAGCTCGACAAGAGCCGCAACAGCCACATCAAAGCAACCTGGCATGACTCCTGTAACACGGCGCGGGGCATGGGATTGCTTGACGAACCGCGTTATGTCCTCGATCATGTCGTTGACTGGGTTGAGATGCCTGAAAACACCATCCGCGAGCAGACTTTCTGCTGCGGCTCGGGTACGGGCCTGAATACCGACGAGATTATGGAACTGCGTATGCGCGCCGGCCTGCCCCGCGCCAACGCCGTCAAGCATGTTCATGACAAGCATGGCGTCAATATGCTGGCCTGCGTCTGTGCCATCGACCGCGCCACCCTGACCTCGCTCATGAATTACTGGAATCCGGATGTCCGCGTTTGTGGCTTGAGCGAGTTGGTGGGCAACGCCATCGTCCTGGATGGCGAGACCCGCGAAGAGTTGGACGACGGCCTGCGCACGCTCTAATCAATCCTGAAACAAAGGAGTCAACTTCATGTATAACAAAGGTTTAATCATACCGGGGTTGGTTGTGTTCGTGTTCATCGCCACCTTTCCCCTCTGGTATAACGGATTGTCGGCCGGGACTGCTCCCAAGCCGGAACCGCCTCCCGGCGGCGAGAAGACGTGTGTGGCGCCTAAGGAGGTAATGCGCTCCCAGCATATGGTCATGCTCAACCAATGGCGTGACGAGGCGCTGCGCGACGGTCTTCGCACGGCGGTACCGGCGGATGGCAAGGAATACCGCAAAGGCTTGCAACTGGCCTGTATGTCTTGCCATACCAACAAGGACAAATTCTGCGACGCCTGTCATAACTATGTCGCGGTGCAACCGTATTGCTGGAGTTGTCATCTCGCTCCGGCCGATATCGCCGCCAAGAAGGAGAAGCCATAATGGATAATAACAGACGTTCATTCCTGAAAATCGCGGGGATTACGGCCCTGGCCGGAATCGGCGCTCCGGTGGCGGCCCATCTCTCTTCGTCTCCGGCGTTCGCCAACAGCGAAAATAATGCCGCTGCCCAGACCGGGCATGAGGCCGCCGGTGAATCGGAAAAACACAGCGGCGTGCGCCTGGGTATGGTCATCGACATGCGGAAATTCTATGGTCAACCCGACATGCTCGACAAGGTGATCGCCTCCTGCAACAAGGCGCACAACATTCCCCATATCGTCGACGGAAACGGCAAGACCGATCGCAAGAGCGAGATCAAATGGATATGGAAGGCGCCCTACGCCGATGTTTTTGCCGATCAGTGGGTAGAGCAGTCGGTGGCCCATCCTTCAAAGACCATCGCCGAAAACGATTTTCTCGTCCTCTGCAATCACTGCAACCAGCCTGCCTGCGTTCGCGTCTGCCCGACCAAGGCGACCTTTGTTTTGAAAGAGAACGGTATCGTTGCCATGGACTACCATCGCTGCATCGGCTGCCGTTTCTGCATGATGGCCTGCCCCTATGGCGCCCGCAGCTTCAACTGGAAGGATCCTCGCCCCTATATAAGCGAATACAATCCCAACTTTCCGACCCGGATGCGCGGCGTCGTGGAAAAATGCACATTCTGCGAGGAGCGCCTGGCCCTGGGCCAACAGCCGGCCTGCGTTGAAGCGGTGCAGGATAGCAATGCCATCGTCTTTGGCGACCTGAACAATCCTGAATCGCAAATCCGCCAAGTATTGGCCAGAGAGAATACAATCCAGCGGTCTCCGGCCTACGGGACGCAGCCTTCCGTCTTCTACATCGTGTGAGGGTGTCATGATTGAAAAAGCGTTAAAAGGTACCCCCATCTACTGGGGTTGGCTGGCCCTCTTGCTGGCCTTGATGGTCTTGGGCGCCGCCTGTTACATCCGGCAGTTCCTGTTTGGTATGGCCTTGACCGGCATGGGCCGTGATTTGTCCTGGGGCCTGTATATCTCACAATTCACCTTCCTGGTCGGCGTCGCCGCCGGAGGCTTGATGCTGGTTTTGCCCTTCTATATTCACGATTACAAAGTCTTTGGCCGCCTGACCATTCTTGGCGAGTTTCTTGCCATCTCGGCCATCGTCATGTGTCTGATGTTTGTCATGGCCGATATCGGTCAGCCGATTCGCGCCCTGAACATGATCCTGCACCCGACTCCCAACTCGATGTTGTTCTGGGATATGGTGGTGTTGGTCGGCTATTTGACCTTAAATATCATCTGCGGCTGGGTCATTCTCACCGCCGAAAAGAAAGAGGTCAAACCGCCGAAGTGGGGGTATTTCTTCGTCTCTGTATCGATTCCATTTGCCGTCTCAATCCACACTGTCACCGCCATGCTGTACTGCGGTCTGCCCAGCCGCCATTTCTGGCTGTCAGCGATCACGGCGCCGCGCTTTCTCGCCTCGGCCTTTGCCGCCGGCCCGTCCCTGATCCTGATTTTCTGCGCGATCATGAAGAAGTTCGCCCACTTCGACGCTGGCAAGGAGGCGGTCAACAAGCTGATCACCATCATCATGTACGCGGCGATCATCAACGCCTTCTTCGTTTGCATGGAGTTTTTCGTCGGTTATTACTCGAACGTGCCAGGTCATATGCACTCACTCGAATACCTGTTTTTTGGCCTCGAGCATGACGGCCATGTCTACAACAATCTGGTGCCGATCATGTGGACGTCGGTGATCATGTGTTTCGCTGGGCTGGCGGTATTCGCCTACATGAAGCTGGCCAAAGCCCAGACCGATACCCTGGTGGTGCTTGGTTGCGCCCTGACCTTTCTCTCCCTCTTCCTCGACAAGGGCCTGGGATTTGTTTTGGGCGGTTTGGTGGTCAATCCGCTGAACCAGATTACCGAGTACTATCCGACCTTAAACGAGATTTTTGTCAGCACCGGCATCTGGGCCACCGGCTTTTTCCTGGTGACGGTGTTGTACAAGATCGCGGTTGCCGTCGAGCATGAGGTGGAAGCGTAAACGTTCACTCTTCTTTTTCCGCCGTTTTTTAGGGACTTCCCCTGGGGGTTCGGAGTTTTCCGAACCCCCATTTTTTTGTTATCCGAACGAACTGATCCAGAGGTTTGTCATAGCACATTATCCCATATATAGGGGCTTGCGTCCTCAGAAGCAACACGATATAGTAGTCAAAATGCGATTATGGGTCGAGGCTATGGGCTAACGACTTTCTCCAATACATCTTTTCATGGAGCTTGTGATGGCAAAAAATACCGGCGAGGGATATCGCAAAGGTGCGATCAATGATAGAACGCAAATGCACAATCCGAAAACTGATTTATATGTAAAACGTGATACAGAAACAGGAAGGTTCATGGAGCAAAAATCCGGCGGCGGGCCATTCAAAGGTATCGCCAAAGAGAAAGATAATCGCCGTAAATAAAGAAACCTCGTGAAACTGGTTGATCTGTTTGCCGGAGCGGGTGGTCTGTCATGCGGATTGGCAATGGCGGGCTTTCATCCCGTCTTCGCCAACGAGCTTGTGGAACAATACGCTGCCACGTATCAAGCAAATCATCCTGATACGCGGATGATTGTTGGTGATGTTCGTCTTGTCCACGATTTGAACTGGCACCAGGAACTTACCATAAAGCCAGGTGATTTGGACTTACTTGCGGGCGGCCCGCCTTGCCAGGGTTTTTCCGTCAACGCACCGATACGAAGCCTGGATGACAAAAGGAACCATCTATTCAAAGATTTTTTGCGGGTCGCCGCCGCGCTACGTCCCAAAGCAGTATTGCTTGAAAATGTTCCCGGCATTGTTCAGCTTGGGCAAGGGACAGTAGTTAAACAAATTTATCGGGAACTTGAGGCTCTTGGTTATATGGTTGCCCACAAAATATTGTTCGCTGGCCATTATGGCGTCCCGCAGATGCGCTTCAGGACAATTTTTATCGGCATACATGGAAAAACTAAGAACATTTCATTCCCAAAGCCAACATACAATGCCAGCTCCATCGCCAACTTTTATGGAGCTAGGGAATTATGCTTTCACGTTTCTCCTCTGTTCGCTTCCCTGTTAAAGAAACACACTTCAGTCTGGGACGCCATTTCTGATTTACCCGTTATTGAGAATGGCGGTGGAGATAGAGTTTTAAAATATACAATTGAACCCACCACAGAGTATCAGAAAATTCTTAGAAACGGAACCCGGCAGTTATTAAATCATAACTGTGCCCATCTTGCGGCAATCAATCTGGAGCGATTGAAATATATACCCCAGGGAGGAAGCTGGCGCGATATTCCGCCTGAATTATTGCCGGCGGGTTTGCAACGGGCGCGGCGTAGCGACCACACGAAACGATACGGTAGATTGCATCCCGATTTGTTGTGTTCAACGATTCTGACGAAATGCGACCCGCATTGGGGCAGCTTTTTCCATCCCGAACAAGACCGGATTCTTTCTGTCCGCGAGGCGGCCCGTATCCAGTCTTTTCCTGATTCTTACACCTTCATGGGCAGTATCACCCAACAGTATGAGCAAGTTGGCAATGCTGTCCCGCCGTTGCTGGCTAAAGTGATTGGGGAAGAGATCAGACTCATGTTAAGTGATTGAGCCATGGCAATACGGCCAAAGAACGATATCGTCGAGATATTCGGTTATGCGCCCGATGATCTGACTCAAACATCCCGGGTTTTATGGAATCTGGGAGCATGCCCATTCATATCTAAATCATGCACTAAAACTAACCACGATCAAACCATTGTGTATGGCACGTGCAGCGTAACGACGGCTTTTGGGGATTGCATCATTTGCCCGAATCGTTTTTATGAAAAAAATTATGCTACACTGCGCAAGGTTGCCACTGATGTATTTGGTAATGATCTAGAATTATTTCTATTTGACCAATTTATTTCTCTGCGTGACAGCATTGATGATTGCATTGTCGCCCTTGGCCACAATTCTGGAAGAGAGGTGAAGTTAGCGACTCAATTATCAATGGATTGGGTGTTGGCAAGGGTTCGTGGCGGGGAATTAGTTCAATACGTTGGCGTGGAGGTTCAGAGCATAGATATTACCAACAATTATCGTGATACCTGGCATTCCTATAAGCACCTGACGGAGGCAACGGAGATTATCCCTAAATCCTGTCACGGTCTAAATTGGGCAAATGTTCATAAGCGTTTGATCCCACAGCTTATTCGCAAAGGTCTTATTTATTCCCGTTCCCACTTTGTTCCATCGGGCTTGTACTTTATACTGCCTGAAATTGTTTACAGAAAATTTGAGGATATTGTTGGCGCGGATGTGCCGTTGGTCAGAGAACGGGCGCCCGATGTTCTCACCGTGCATACGTACTCGCTTTCCGAACCTGTCCAACATGGCCAGCAACGTCATATCGTGCCGAAACGGGAAATTCGCTTCAAGCTGGCTGAGTTTTCCAGAAGATTCATTACTGGTTCTTATTTACCGACAGGTGAAGATATGGATAATGCCGTTCGCCGCGTATTGGGCGTGACATAATAAAAACTGCTTCAAATATAATCTAAATCGGTATCTTATGGAAAGGGATATTATTTGTCGTAATGAGGAGTTATATGTCGCATAGTTATGAAGAAATGAGACGCGCCGCGCTGGACATTTTTGCCGAACGTGAAAATGCTTTATTCCATTTTTATGGGACTGAGTATGATAACCCTCATTGCTCCACTTACGAGAAATGTATGCCAAAACAATACGCTGACCTCAGTTTTGGAATTGCTCGTGTTTTTGCTAAACAGGAAGGCCGTCAGCACCAACAACCAGGATACCGCGGTCCTGATGCGACGACATTAGATGCACAGGAACAAGAATTGTTTCTCGAACTGTTCTGGGATTTGTTCAGACAGGGAATAATTTCTCTTGGATGTGACAATGATAATCCTATTTTCCCTTTTTTTCATGTAACGAGCCTTGGAAAGCGGATCGCAAAGGATCAAGACGCATATTTTTTCCACGATGTTTCTTCATACGAGAAACAAATCAAATCAGCTATTCCTGAAATTAATGAGATCACGCTACTTTATTTGAAAGAGGCTATGCAGTCTTTTCAGTGTGGATGCTTTCTCGCTTCCACAGTTATGCTTGGTGTCGCCGCCGAACACACATTTTTACTCCTTGTTGATACGATAGAGAAAAATTCTACAAAAAAGGGCGTTTATTCTTCAGTTTTTTCTCAAAAAACCATTCTCCAGAAGGTCAACAAGTTCAAAAATATATTTCAGCAAGAAGACCTGAAAACATGTTCCAATGGAATCAAAGAAGGTTTTGATACTCACTTTGAGGGAATTCTCTCGGTAATCCGTAATCTTAGAAATGAATCTGGCCATCCGTCAGGAAAAATAATTGATCGGGAACAGACTTTTGTCCTTTTACGGTTATTTATCCCCTATTGTAAAAAAGCTTACCAATTGATAGGCTACTTCAAATCCTGAGTCTAAAATGATCATAACGAAATCCTCTGTTCAGAGCACTCTCAGGGGGAAAAAACGTATATTCCGTGCGGATTGGCCATGGAAGGTTGCCGTGTCAGATATTGGGGGTGACATAGTCGAGGCTTACGTTGCTCAATCATCACAAAAATAGCTTTCCCATTTCGCTTGATTTTTCAGAAAAACATTGAGGTAAAAGAGGTATGCAATCGCTGGCCCAATCCCCCCTTACCGCCACCGCCGAGACCGTTTTGGCTCGCCGCTATTATCTGAAAGACTATGAAGGCCGCCCGTTGGAAGACTGGCCCGGTCTGTGCCGCCGGGTCGCCGACGCCATCGCCCAGATCGATGATGGCCAGCCGGAGCATAAGCAGCTTCGCGAAGACTTCTTTCAGATGATCTATAAGCTTGATTTTTTGCCTAATTCCCCTTGTCTGATGAACGCCGGCACCGATCTCGGGCAGTTGTCGGCCTGCTTCGTGCTGCCGGTACCCGATTCGATGGATGGCATCTTCACCGCCATCCGCAATGGGGCACTGGTACACAAGACCGGCGGCGGCACCGGCTACGCCTTTTCCCGCTTGCGGGCCAAGAACGCCGCCGTGCGCTCGACCCAGGGCGTGGCCTCCGGGCCGCTGTCGTTCGCCGCCGTCTTCGATGCCGCCACCGAGACCATCAAGCAGGGCGGCAAACGGCGCGGCGCCAATATGGGGGTACTGCGCGTCGACCACCCGGATATTTTTGATTTCATCCACGCCAAGGAAGATCAGACGCGTTTCAACAATTTCAACTTTAGCGTGGCCATTACCGATGCTTTCATGCGGGCGGTGGAAGAAGGCGATGATTACGACCTGCTTGAGCCTTCGACCGGCGCGGTGGTACAGAGACTGTCCGCCCGTTCGATTTTCGACAACATCATTGGCCTGGCCTGGCATAACGGCGAGCCAGGCGTTCTCTTCATCGACGCCGCCAATCGCGCCAACGCCACGCCACAGCTTGGCCAGTTTGAGGCCACCAACCCCTGCGGCGAGCAGTGGCTTCTGCCTTATGAATCCTGCAATTTGGGCTCAGTCAATCTGTCGCGCTTCATCAAAAATGGCGCCATCGACTGGCCACGCTTGAAAAAAATCACTGACACGGCGGTGACCTTTCTCGATAACGTCATCGACTGCAACCGTTTTCCAATACCGGAAATCGGGGAGATGACCCTGAAAACCCGTAAGATCGGCCTCGGTATCATGGGTTTACATGACATGCTGATTCAGCTTGCTTTGCCCTACGCCAGCGACGAAGGCCGCACCGCTGCCGCCGACGTGATGCGCTTTATCCGCGAGGCCGCCGAGGAGCGGTCACGGACGATCGCCGAAAGGAAGGGCGCCTTTCCCGCCTATGACGCCGGGCACAATGCCTATCTCCCCCGACGTAATGCCGCCCTCACCTCGATTCAACCAACCGGCACCGTGTCGATGATCGCCGACTGCGCCAGCGGCTGCGAACCCTATTTTTCCGTGGTCATGGAAAAGCATGTCATGGACGGCGACCGGCTGATACTCGTCAACAAGCATTTCGAAGCCATCGCCCGCCGCGAGGGATTTTACTCCGAGGCCTTGATGCGCGAGGTGGCAGCCAGCGGCACCGTAATTGGCCACGAGGAAATACCGGCCCACTGGCAGGAAGTGTTCCGCAGCGCCCAGGACATCAGTCCGCAAGACCACATTCAGATGCAGGGCATCTTGCAGCAAAATGGCGTTGACGCCTCAATCTCAAAAACCATCAATCTGCCAAATTCAGCCAGCCGGGAAGACGTCCACCGCTCCTACATGCTTGGCTGGAAGCTCGGCTGCAAGGGCCTGACCGTTTATCGCGACGGTTCCCGCGACGCGCAGGTACTCAATCTCGCCGGCCCGGCACCCACGCCAGAGGAAGAAACAGCCACTGTTTCCAGTGCTGGCGCCCGCAAGATTGTTCTGCCGGATATTCTCAGCGCCAAACGGTACCGCCTGAAAGATCCGGAGAAAAAGCCGATTTATATCATTGTCTGTTTCGACGAGAATGAGCGCCCGATGGAGGTGTTCGCCAAATTTCCCTTCGACAACCGCATCGACCTGAAAGATAAATCGACCATGTGGACAACCATCTGCCGCCTGATGTCCCTGGCCCTGCGCTGCGGCGTACCGATGGAGGAAATTATCAAACAGCTCGACCGCTCCAGCGGCCACATGCTTGATCTGCCAGCCCAGCTCAGCAAGCTGCTCAAGTCATTTCTCGCCGGCACCAAAAACGGTTTTGCCAGCGTCTGTCCGGAATGCGGCGGACGGCTGGTATTTGAATCGGGCTGCGAAAGTTGCTATGACTGCGGCTTCAGCAAATGCTCGTGAGTAAAGAGGCCATTATTTCCATATGATAGCCTAACTTTTCCGCCAATCCGGCGATGCCAGGCTGTTCAACGAAGAGATTGGCAAAACCTACCACGTTAACTGGGCACGAGGGGCGGTGGATACCGCCGGCAACGGCATTTACCAAATCGCTCATGGAAAAAAACGCGCTATTTGTTATCATGTCCGACAAGATATGCAGGTGAAACGTCTTTCTGACAAAATGGTGCGTCATGGATAAAATCGGCAGGAACGACCGCTGCCCCTGCGGCAGTGGCCGGAAATACAAGCATTGCTGCGCTGGGCGCGACGAAGCCGGGCGGCAGGCCAAGCTAACGGCCAATCGAAGTGGCCAGATAACACTGAGCGGCGAAATTGCCAAGATACAGGCCGGGGCGAGAGAGAAAAGCGCCATGGTCAGGGAAGTGGGCGTTTTCATCCTCTTTGCCACCGCCATGGGTGATGCCTGGCTTTTGGAGATGAGTGACTGCGACGCCATTCAAATCGCCACTGCCGGTCAGCCGCTCGACCCGCAAATCGAGGAAAATTCCGAGACCATCGCCATCAATTGGAGCCATGCCTTCGCGGTGAAAAATAAGACGCTGACGCTCACCGCCTATGCTGACAGGGCGGTACTGGCCATTACCGACGCCCCCAGTCAGACCATTGCCGCCGCCCTGCGCCGCCTGAGCCGCCGTTTTAGTGATGAGCAACTGCGTCAGGTGCATGTGAGCGCGACCGACCCTGTATAGATCAAGTATTCGGCTGACAGTGCGCCGCTGTTTCACTTAACCGCTTCAAATTCCATGGATACCGGTTCCAAGTGTTGCGCAAAGCTGCCGGGGTTACGTACGTTGCGCTTCGTCTCAAACTTGCTCATTGCCCGCCCGGTATCCTGTATTCCCTGCCGGTGTTATTCACCAGCGTTTCGCCCTCGCTTGTCCTGCACCACACAAAAGAGGCAGCCGCTTCCCACACATTGGTACAGCGGAAGGGGTATATCTGCTTGCCTTGCCCATCCAGCAGCGCATACTTGCCGTCGCGTTCCACTGCCAGCAGCCCCGCATTTTTCAGCCATAGCGTTCCGTCATAGCGGGCCAATTCTTTGCCTTTTTTGTCCAGCAGGGCGTAGACGTCCTTCTTGTAGCCGTCCTGGTCTTTCTCCTCTCCGTAAGCGAGGAAGAAATCGGGATAAAACCGTATGACATGATATGCCCGCGTGGAGGTGGCAATGGTCTGACCAGTGCGGATATTGACGATGCCCCGCTTCTGCTTCATCGGGTTTTCATCCCCTCCTAGGCCTACGAAAACCCAATCCTGCCGCTCCAGCGGCTCATCGTTCGAAAAACTGATATATCCGTAGCGAACCGGGATCAGCTCTTTGCCCGCGCCGTCATACAGCCCCCACAACTTGCCGCGTTCCACCAGGTACAGGGCGTCTTTGGCCGTGAGCTGGGCGGCGCTTTTCGCCCCCGCACCCCCAGCCGCTCCGGGTTTCGGCTGTTCCGAGTCGTCCTTCTTTTTGTCTTCGCGTTCGCGCTGCTCAAGCACGTCAGATACATCGTCATATACGCAGGGCAGCACTTCTTTTCCGGTATAATCAACAACTCCGTCCTTGCTGTCATCGCATGTGACGCCTGCATGGTTTCCAAGAATTTCCCGGCATTGGGGATCAATAGTTCCGTCGTTGCCGTTGTTGCATGTGACTCTGGCCTGGCCTACGCGAATTACGCGGCATAGGGAATCAATCTTGCCGTAGATGCATCCGACCTTGGCCTGGCCTACGACATTGAAATAGATGGAACTAAGGTTATGGTACGGCTTGTCTTGCGGCGTTACAAAACGCCCGGCGCGGTTGATAAGCCAGAGGGAATCAGGTCTATAATCCGAATTCGACCTAAAACATTGGAGGGGCCCGGTGGCCGGCGAGGGGTATGAGGAAGTCTCAATGCGGCTATAGTTGAAGGGGATAACTTCCTTGCCGGTCGCGTCGATTACACCCCAGTTGTTTTGGTACATTCCCCCTTCCCGCGTCGCGGCGAACAGGCCGCCGCCCAAGCTGCTCAGTTCTTCGTAGATCGGCGGCACGCCGACTGTGCCGTCCGGTTTTTTGATGCCGTATTTGCCGCCCTCTTTGAAAAGCCCGTTCCTGAGCTTTGGGGTCTCGGTCTCCCGTTGCGGAACAGCCTGTCCGGTGCGGGCATCAACCAAGTAGTCGCGCCCCTTGCTTTTGTAGCTGTAGGTTTCCTCGTATACATCGGGGTCTTCTTGGGCACGGAACGAGCGCAATACCGCGCCCGAGGCGTCGTACACGTCCACGTTCAGGTAATCCTCATCTTCTTTGGGGCCGTGAATGTCAGCGCCGGTCAGAATGGCGGCCGCGACCTTGACTTTTAGAAAGGTGTCGGGGCGCATGGCCAGCCAGATGCCGGCCTCCGGCATGGTCTTGATGCTGTAATACTTTACGGGCACGAGCACACTGCCGTCCCGGCGCATGACGCCTATTTTGCCGTAGTTAAAGTTCTCTTTTTTCACCAGCAGCCCGAACGTGCCCGTTTCCGGATCGATAGAGTCGATCACAGAGCCGGACGGTGGAGTAAATCGTTTGCCGTCAGGGTCATAATAGGCCCCGTCGCAGAATACGCTGCCCTGCGAGGGTGAACTGGATATCTTCGTATTTTCCCGGCGGCACGATAAAGCCTTTGTCGGCGCGAAAGACCGACGTTTTCCCCCGCATGTCTTTGACTAGAAAAAGACGCGGAATATATGTGCCGTGTTGCTTGGGATGATTGTATGTGTCGGTGTTGGCCCGGGTCAGATCATCATAGAGCGCCGGCAGGATTTCGTGGCCATCGCGGTCAATCAGGCCCTTCGCCGCGGCGCCTCCGCCGTTGGGCGGTAGGTGGGCAGGGTCAACCGCATTAGCCTTATCCGCCTTATTTGGATAGGCGCGGCTGATAATGGCGATGCCGTCGTAAAAAAAATCCGCGGCGTAGACCGCGGGGCAATTTTGACCTTGCCTGTGGCCGCGTCCACGTAGCCCCATGTTCCTTTCGCGTCGGGCGCGGGCACGAGGGAAACATCCGGCTCGGCGAAAGCTGTAGACGTCAGCCCGCAGGCCGCAGAAAACAGGAACAGCGCAAGACATGCGCTACGCATGAACAATTTGGGGGTGTGGTTTTGCTGACGCATCCGTTGTCC
This sequence comes from Desulfobulbaceae bacterium, assembly GCA_031256095.1. Taxonomy (GTDB): domain Bacteria; phylum Desulfobacterota; class Desulfobulbia; order Desulfobulbales; family Desulfocapsaceae; genus UBA8130. The sequence continues at coordinate 3,108 of JAIRRG010000105.1, read as the reverse complement.
CTCCGTGAAAGTCCGGCCAACTGACAGGCTTATTTACCGTATCGAGCTGTTATCCTAAAGACAAATGCGGAAAATTGGAAGCTTTCTTGTGCCTTCGCTCAAGCCTGACCTTCTGGCACGGTTCGCGAATGGCTTTTTTTCCGCTTTTAATTGTGATAATTTTGGCAGCCTCGTTTGCCGTTGCTTTACGGCATCCGAATCGCCCGGTTCGGCCATGGATCCGGCGAACGGATTGTTGCGGAGCGCGTTGTGTCAGCGCGGGATAGTGTTTTACGATATTGATGAGAGACGATCAAAGGAAAATCAAATGGTTCGAGTTCTACGCGGATGTTTGGGGTTGCTTGCAATTTGTTTTGTTGCTGTAACCTGCCAGGCGCAGGGTTCCGATGAATTGAAACGCGCGGAGAAACAGGCGGAACAGGGCAATATGGACGCCCAATTTCGCCTTGGGGCGATGTATGACCAGGGCCTGGGTGTAGCTCAAAATTACACTGAGGCTCTGAAGTGGTATCGCAAGGCGGCGGAACAGGGCAATGCGGTGGCGCAAATCAACCTTGGCATGATGTACGAAAAGAGTCGGGGCGTAGAGCAGAATTATGCCGAGGCGCTGAAATGGTATCGCAAGGCAGCGGATCAGGGCAATGCGATGGCCCAGGCCAACATTGGCGTGATGTACGCCAATGGCCGGGGTGTCGAGCAGAATTATGCCGAGGCCGCGAAGTGGTTTCGCAAGGCGGCGGAACAGGGTAATGCCAATGCGCAAGTATGCCTTGGCTGGATGTACGATACCGGTCAGGGTGTGGAGCGAAATGATGCCGAGGCCGCGAAGTGGTATCGCCAGGCGGCGGATCAAGGCAATGCGGATGCTCGCCATAACCTTGAAGCGATGTTCGCCAAGGGCCGGGCCGTAGCCCAGACCCGGAAAAGTGCCGAGGCGAAGAGCGCCGAGGCGAAAGGTGCCGCATCCGTGAACGAATATCGCAGTAAGGCGGAACGGGGGGATGAGTATGCGCAAGACTTCCTTGGATATGCGTATGCCGGTGGTTTGGGCATAGCGCAAAATGATGCCGAGGCCGCGAAGTGGTTCCGCAGAGCGGCGGAACAAGGCAATGCCGATGCTCAATACAACCTTGGACGGATGTATGCCCAGGGTCGGGGCGTAGCGCGCAATGACGCCGAGGCTGTGCAGTGGTACCGCAAGGCGGCTAAACAGGGAAACGGCTCTGCCAAAAACTCGCTCGAAGCCATGAAAAAACTGACCGCCCCCGCTGGGCGACAACGCCTTGATTCACTGGATTTTGCCGCATTGCAACGCGCGGCGGAACAGGGGGATGCGGTTGCTCAATTTAACCTTGGATCGAGGTACGCCAATGGTCGGGGCATAGGGCAAAATCTTGCCGAGGCCGGGAAGTGGTATCGCCAGGCGGCGCAACAGGGAGTTGCGGGCGCTCAATATAGCCTTGGCGTGATGTACAAAAAGGGTCTGGGCGTGGAGCAAAATGATGCCGAGGCCTTAAAGTGGTATCGTAAGGCGGCGGAACAGGGAGTTGCTGATGCCCAATATACCCTTGGCATGATGTACGAGCATGGTCGGGGTGGAGACCGGGATGACCCTAACATGGTGCACCGAGATTATGCGGAAGCCGTAAAATGGTATACCAAGGCGGCGGAACAGGGCCATGCGGACGCTCAAGTCAGCCTTGGATGGATGTACCGCAAAGGTGATGGCGTAACCCAAAATGATGCCGAGGCCGAGAAGTGGTTTCGCAAGGCGGCGGCACAGGGCAATGCCAATGCCCGAGATATCCTTAATCGCCCCAAGGGTCAGGACGGGGAGCTGGACAAGAATGGGCTGGGCATGAAGTTACTTGCGGAAGCAGGTGAAAGGATATACCGCGAGCAGGGTCGCGTAAACCAGGATGATGCCGAAGCGATGAAGCGGTATCGTCAGGCGGCGGAACAGGGAGACGCGGATGCTCAATATAACCTCGGCTTGATGTATGCCGAGGGGCGTGGCGCCATGAATATCGTCAAAGCCGTGCAGTGGATTCGCAAGGCGGCGCAACAGGGAGATGCGAAGGCTCAGTATACCCTTGGCGAGATGTACGCCACTGGTGAGGGCGTAAACCGGGATGATGCCGAGGCCGTGAAGTGGTATCGCAAGGCGGCGCAACAGGGGAACGAAGAGGCCCGGAATGCGCTGAAGGTCATGGGGAAGTAAGGCTTTCTCCACGCCCATGCCTAACAATCATAACAACCCTATAATCAACTCATACCGTCGAGAAGCTATTGAGTTATGAATGTATTTTGCTGTTTGCGAGCACTCGCTCTAGGATGTATATAACAAATACAAACTCCACTAACTCTCCAAAATACTCCGGCTGCGTTTGACGGCGCAGAGATCGCCGCACATGGTGCAGACGTCGCTGTCATGCGGCTGCGACGACTCGCGGTAGGCCGTGGCCTTTTCCGGATCAATGGCCAGTTCCAGCATCCGCCGCCAGTCAAGGTTTTTCCGTGCCTCACTCATGGCGTTATCCCATTCCATGGCGCCGGCAATGCCCTTGGCGATGTCGGCGGCGTGGGCGGCGATGCGGGCGGCGATGATGCCCTCCTTCATGTCGGCTCCATCAGGCAGACGCAGGTGTTCGGCCGGAGTGACATAGCAGAGAAAATCAGCGCCATGGGCGGCGGCGATGGCCCCGCCGATAGCCGAGGTGATATGGTCATAACCCGGCGCCACATCGGTAACAATCGGCCCTAATACGTAAAATGGCGCCCCGTGGCAGAGCTTTTTTTCAAGCTGCATGTTGGCAACGATTTCGTTCAGCGGCACATGGCCAGGCCCCTCAATCATCACCTGCACGTCGTGTTGCCAGGCCACCTTGGTCAGTTCGCCCAGGACGATCAGCTCTTGAATCTGTGCCGCGTCGGTGGCGTCGCGCAGGCAGCCAGGACGCAGGCCGTCGCCCAAGCTCAGCGTCACATCATAGTCGCGGCAGATGGCTAACAGCCGGTCGAAATGCTGATAAAAGGGATTTTCCGCGTCATTTTGCCTCATCCAGTCAAGCAACAATGAGCCGCCACGGCTAACGACATGGGTGAGGC
>JAIRRG010000061.1 GCA_031256095.1 Desulfobulbaceae bacterium | reverse complement strand
ATAACCAAAAACGCGCTGAAAAAAATCGAATCCGATGGTATCAAGGAGATCAAAATTCTCCGGGAATCCATTATCGGCAAGATTCTTGCCCGGCCGATAAAAGATGAAAAAACCAGCTTGCTGGTCGACAGCAACGTTGAGATAAGCCAACCGCTTCTGGAAACATTATTGGCAGCGGGGATTGATCAGTTCCAGGTTTTGGGCATTGATGGCGTCACTTATTCCGATTCGTTCAGCAAGACCCTGGCGGTTGACAAGATTACAAAATCGGAAAGTGCCTTAATCGAGATTTACCGCCGGATGCGCCCGTCAAGTCCGCCGACCTTGGATGTAGCCAACAAAGTCTTCTACGATATGTTCTTCAATCCGGATTTGTATGATCTTTCGGAAGTGGGGCGCTACAAAATTAACGCCCGGCTTGGTCTGGATGTTGACATCTCGCATCGCAATTTGACCAAAGAAGACATTTTGTACTCGGTCAGGCATTTGGTGCGTTTGAGTGATCAGCAGGGGGCGGTCGATGACATTGACCATCTGGGTAATCGCCGTGTGCGCACAGTCGGCGAACTGGTTGAAAACCAGTATCGTATGGGGCTGGTGCGTATGGAGCGGGCGATCAAGGAGCGGATGGCGATTCAGGACATCGATACGCTCATGCCTAATGAACTGGTCAATCCCAAGCCGATTACCGCCGCCCTAAAGGAATTCTTCGGATCCAGCCAGCTTTCTCAGTTCATGGATCAGACCAATCCGCTGTCGGAAGTCACCCATAAAAGGCGTTTGAGCGCCTTGGGGCCGGGTGGCCTGTCACGTGAACGGGCCGGCTTTGAAGTGCGCGATGTCCATCCGACCCATTATGGGCGCATCTGCCCGGTGGAGACACCGGAAGGGCCGAATATTGGCCTGATCGTTTCTTTGGCGACCTATGCCCGTATCAACCCTTACGGTTTCATCGAAACGCCCTACCGCAAGGTGGTCGACCGGCACGTCTCCGATGACGAACCTCAGTATCTGTCGGCGCTTCAGGAACAGAATCAGATAATCGCCCCGACCCTGACGCCGATGATGGCCGATGGTTCCCTCGCCGAAGGCAATCTGATCGCTCGTGAAGATGACGAAGTCATTACCACCACCGCCGATAAAGTCACATACATGGACATTGCGCCCAATCAATTGGTCAGTGTCGCGGCATCGCTTATTCCATTTTTGGAAAACGACGACGCCAACCGCGCCCTGATGGGCTCGAACATGCAGCGTCAGGCCGTGCCGCTTTTGGTGCCGCAGGCGCCGCTGGTCGGTACTGGCATGGAAAGTTATGTAGCCAGGGATTCCGGAGCCTGTCTCCTGAGCGCCGGTGATGGCGTCGTCGAGCAGGCTGACGCCAACCGTATTGTTGTTCGCTACGATCAGCCAGGCACCGATGGCTCGGAGACGGGCGTCGCTGTGTATCATCTCGCCAAATATAAAAAATCGAACCAGAATACCTGTTTCAACCAGCGGCCCCTGGTATTGCCTGGTACGCGGGTCGGTCAAAGCACGGTACTGGCCGATGGCCCATCCTGCGAACAGGGGGAATTGGCCCTGGGCCGCAACGTCACCATCGCCTTCATGCCGTGGCGCGGCTTCAATTTTGAGGATTCCATCCTCATCAACGAGCGCCTCTTGAAAGAAGATACCTTCACCTCGGTGCATATCGAGGTGTTCGAGACTATGGCGCGCGACACGAAACTGGGGAAAGAGGAAATCACGCGCGATATTCCCAACGTCGGTGAGGAAACGCTGCGTAATCTCGATGATTCCGGCATCATTCGCATCGGCGCCGAGGTCAAGGCTGGCGACACCTTGGTTGGTAAAGTGACGCCGAAAGGTGAGACTGTCTTGTCGCCAGAAGAAAAACTTCTACGGGCGATTTTCGGTGAAAAGGCGCACGACGTCAAAGATTCGTCGCTGCGAGTACCGCCGGGGATCAGTGGCGTGGTCATTGACGCCAAAGTCTTTTCTAGAAAAGGCGTGGACAAGGACGAACGCGCCCTGCGCATTGAGGAGTTGGAAATCGAGAAGCTTGAGGCCGATAAAAAGGCTGAGTTAGAGAGCCTGGAGCGCGGCGTTTGCCGGGAAATCGGCGAGATCATGCGCGGTAAGGTGGCCAAGACTGATGTTTACGCCAGCGATGGCAGCCTGCTGGTCAAACAGGGCAAACGGATCGACTGGGAATCGGATGCTGTCCGTTCCGTCAAGCCGGCCAAAAAGGCCGCGCCAGAACTGGACGGCGCCAAAGCCAAAGAGGGCGGGAAAACCAAAGAGAAAAAATCGGTCGGAGTGGGCGACATCCCATTGCGGGTTGGTTTTGCTGGCCTCAAGGCTGTTGAATTTTCTGGGCGCGCCGACTTCGAGGAGCGAATTAGCGCCGCTTACCAGCGTTACGACAAGCAGGCGAAAACGGTAATTGACCGCTACGACGGGGTTATTGAGCGGATGCGCAAGGGCGACGACCTGACGCCCGGTGTTGTCAAAATGGTCAAAGTCTATGTCGCCACCAAACGTAAACTGTCGGTGGGTGACAAGATGGCGGGGCGTCACGGCAACAAGGGCGTTGTTTCCCGCTTGCTGCCGGAAGAAGATATGCCCTTTTTCGCCGATGGCCGGGCGGTTGACCTGGTCTTGAATCCGCTGGGCGTCCCGTCGCGCATGAATGTTGGCCAGGTGCTGGAAGTGCATTTGGGTTTCGCGGCGAAAAAACTCGGCGAGCAACTCGAAGAGTTGGGACGCCAGCAGGGCGCCGCTCTGATCCGGGAAAAGTTGCGGGCTATCTATTCCCAGGAGGAATGCGAGCGTATCACGGTCGATAAAAACGATCAGGAACTGATCAATTGGGCGCGTGACCATAAAGACGGCCTGCATATGGCAACTCCGGTGTTCGACGGCGCCAATGAAGAACATATCCGGGAGCTGCTCGAAGAAGCGGGAGTTGATAAGGTCGGGCAGAGCCAATTGTACGATGGCCTGACTGGCGAGCCGTTCGCCAACAAGGTGACGGTCGGCGTCATGTACATGCTAAAATTGCACCATCTGGTTGATAACAAAATTCATGCCCGTTCGACTGGCCCCTATTCTCTGGTCACGCAGCAACCGTTGGGTGGCAAAGCCCAATTCGGCGGTCAGCGCCTGGGCGAGATGGAAGTCTGGGCCATGGAAGCCTATGGTGCGGCCTACACCTTGAAAGAATTCCTGACCGTCAAGTCGGACGATGTCGAAGGTCGTACTACCATGTACGAGCGGATTGTCAAAGGTGATAACTTCCTGACTACCGGCCTGCCGGAGTCCTTCCATGTTTTGGTTAAGGAGCTCCAGGGCCTGTGCCTGAATATGGAATTGATCGAAGATGAGCCGGTAAGGGTTACCGGCAAAGGCAAAAGTAAGGGAAAAAACACCCTGACTGAGGCCCCGAAGGTGGCTGCCGGGCCGCAAATGGCTGATACAAAGGAATCCAAAGACGGTGAAAGTGATGATGTTTTGCCGTTTGCTGATGGGTCGCGGGAATACTGAGAAATTCCTTACCGGTATAAAAGCGGTTTGCCGCGGCGGCATGAACGGTGCGGCAAACCAACCGCTGGGATACTCCGCGCAAAGATATTGAAAAGAGGTGTTTTCGTGGAAGATTTGTTCAATTTTTTTCAGAAACCGAAAGCCGCCGTCAAATTCAAGAGTGTTCGTATTTCGCTGGCCTCGCCGGAGCGGATTCTTGACTGGTCGCATGGCGAGGTGAAAAAACCTGAGACCATCAACTACCGTACCTTCAAACCGGAGCGTGATGGCCTGTTCTGCGCCAAAATTTTTGGCCCGGTCAAAGACTTCGAGTGCAATTGCGGCAAATACAAGCGCATGAAACACCGCGGCATCGTCTGTGAAAAATGCGGCGTCGAAGTGATCCTGTCGAAGGTGCGCCGTGAGCGCCTCGGTCATATCGAACTGGCGGCGCCGGTCGCCCATATCTGGTTTCTGAAAAGCCTGCCGTCGAAGATCGGGGCCGTGCTCGATATGACTCTGAAACAGCTCGAAAAAATTCTCTACTTCGAGCAATACGCGGTCGTTGACCATAATCCGGAGCTGGTGAAAAACGATCCGGATTTGGCCATTGGCGCCCTGCTCACCGAGGAGAAATACCGGCAGAAAAGAGAAGAGTTGAAGGAGCATTTTGAGGCCTACGACGCCGGTCGCGTCAAATTGCCGCCATTCAAGGTGGGTATTGGCGCCGAGGCCATCCGCAAGCTTTTATCAGATACCGATTTGAACAGTTTGTCCAAACAACTACGCGAGGAAATGTCGGCGACGAGTTCGCAGACCAAACGCCAGAAACTGGGCAAGCGTTTACAAGTCATTGAGGCATTCAAGGATTCCGGCAACCGCCCGGAGTGGATGATCCTGCAAATTATTCCGGTGCTGCCGCCGGACCTGCGCCCGCTGGTGCCGCTGGAAGGCGGCAGGTTTGCCACCAGCGACCTCAATGATCTGTATCGCCGCGTCATCAACCGTAACAACCGCTTGAAACGCCTGCTGGAACTGGATGCGCCGGAAATCATCATCCGTAACGAAAAGCGAATGCTGCAGGAGGCGGTTGACGTCCTGTTTGATAATGGACGGCGTGGCCGCGTAATTACCGGTGCCAACAAGAGACCATTGAAATCGCTCTCTGACATGCTGAAAGGCAAGCAGGGCCGGTTTCGGCAGAATCTGCTCGGCAAGCGCGTTGACTATTCCGGGCGTTCGGTCATCGTCGTCGGCCCGCATTTGCGCCTGCACCAGTGCGGCGTTCCGAAAAAAATGGCGCTGGAGTTGTTCAAACCTTTCATTTACAACCGGCTGGAACGCAAGGGTTATGTAACGACCATCAAAAGCGCTCGTAAGATGGTGGAAAAGGAGTCGAAAGAGGTCTGGGACGTACTGGAAGAGGTGGTCACCGAGTATCCGGTCATCCTTAACCGTGCCCCGACCCTGCACCGCCTCGGTATGCAGGCCTTTGAGGCACTGCTGATCGAGGGCAAGGCTATTCAACTCCATCCTTTGGTTTGCGCTGCCTTCAATGCCGACTTTGATGGCGATCAGATGGCGGTGCATGTGCCGTTGTCGGTGGAAGCGCAGGTGGAAGCGCGGGTTTTGATGATGTCCACCAACAATATCTTGTCGCCGGCCAACGGCGAGCCGATCATCATCCCATCACAGGATATTGTCTTGGGCCTCTACTACATGACTCGCGAGCGCATGAACGTGCCTGGTGAAGGCAAGATATTTTCCAGTGTCGAAGAGGCCTGCATCGCTTACGACTACAACGAGGTGCATTTGCAGGCGCGCGTCAAAGTGCGCCGTGACGGTGAGTTGGTTGAAACCACCATCGGTCGCATCCTCTTGGGTGAAATTCTGCCTGAAGGCGTGCCGTTTTCCGAAGTGAACAAGGTTATGACGAAAAAGGCGCTGGCCCAGCTCATTGACTACACCTATCGTCAGGCCGGCACCAAAGAGACAGTCATCCTTGCCGACCGCCTGAAGGATATGGGCTACGAATACGCCACCCGCGCCGGTATTTCGATCTGTATCAACGACATCAAGATTCCGAAGGAGAAAAAACAGCTCATCGAACGCGCTGAACACGATGTTCAGGATGTCGAGCAGCAGTACAACGACGGTATTATTACCGCCGGTGAAAAATATAATAAGGTCGTTGACCTGTGGTCGAAGGTCACCGACGAGATTACTGACGCCATGATGGATGGCATCAAGGTCGAGCCCTTCGTTGACCGGGATGGCAACACGAAGATGGGCGATAGTTTCAACTCAATTTTCATGATGGCCGATTCCGGAGCTCGTGGCTCACGCGATCAGATCCGCCAGTCGGCCGGGATGCGTGGTTTGATGGCCAAGCCGTCCGGCGCGATCATAGAAACACCGATCACCGCCAATTTCCGCGAGGGACTGGGCGTGCTTGAGTATTTCATCTCCACCCATGGCGCTCGCAAGGGTTTGGCCGATACGGCCCTGAAAACCGCCAACTCCGGTTATTTAACCAGGCGTCTGGTTGATGTCGCCCAGGAATCGACCATCGTTGAGCGCGACTGCGAAACATTTGACGGCATGGTCGCCGAACCATTGGTCGATGATGGCGGCGAGATCATCGTCCAGCTTGGCGACCGTATTCTCGGGCGCGTCGCTTTGGGCGATATCTGCGATCCCTATTCTGGTGAAGTCCTGGTCCAAGACGGGCAGGAAATCACCGAGGAACGGGTGGCGCAAATCAACGAGGCCGGTATTGACCGTGTCAATATCCGTTCGGTTTTGACCTGCCGCTCGCGGCGCGGCGTCTGTGCCGCCTGTTATGGCCGCGATCTCGGACGTGGCCATATGGTTAATATTGGCGAGGCAGTTGGCGTCATTGCCGCCCAATCTATCGGTGAGCCTGGTACGCAGCTGACGATGCGCACGTTCCACATTGGTGGCGCCGCCAGCCGTGCCGTCGAACAGGCGGAAATCAAAAGCCGCCGCGATGGCAAGATTGGTTTTGAAAATCTGAACTTCGTTGTCAACGCCGATAGCGTCAAGGTGGTCATGAACCGCAACGCCCAGGTTGTCATCTTTGACAAACTTGATCTGGTGCGGGAGCGCTTCCGCGTGCCTTATGGGGCGCAGTTGCGGGTGTCGGAAGGCGATATGGTCGAGGCCGGAACAATTCTTGCCGACTGGGATTCGTATACCATGCCGATTCTCTCTGATGTCGGCGGCCGAGTGGCCCACGGCGACATCATCGAAGGTGTCACCATGCAAGAAAAGGTCGATCAGATCACCGGCAAATCGTCGAAAGTGATCATTCAGACCCCTGCCGGCGCGCAACTGACCCCGCGCATTTCCATTAAAAATGAGCGCGGCAAAACCCGGAAACGTCCGGATTCCGAAGCCTTTGCCCGTTTTGCTCTGCCGCAGGGAGCGATCATCACGGTCAACGAGGGTGACGAGATCACACCAGGCACCGTAGTTGGCAGAATTCCTAGGGAATCGTCCGGTACCAAAGATATTACCGGCGGTCTGCCGCGGGTTGCCGAACTTTTTGAAGTACGAAAACCGAAAGATCCGGCCATCATTTCCGAAATTGAGGGTCAGGTTTCGTTTGGCAAGGAGTCAAAAGGCAAGCGTCGGCTCATTGTCACGTCGGAAACCGGTTATGGTGAACCGAAAGAATACATGATTCCCAAGACCAAACATATCCTGGTCAACGAGGGTGATAGTGTCCAGGCTGGGGAAGCCCTGACCGAGGGCAGCAAAATTCCTGGCGATATCCTCAAAATACTGGGTATCAAAGAGCTCGCCAAATTTTTGGTCAATGAGATCCAGGAAGTGTACCGGATGCAGGGTGTGAAGATTAACGACAAGCACATCGAGGTCATCGTTCGTCAGATGCTGCGCCGTGTGCAGATCGTTGACGCTGGCGACAGCCGTTTCATGATCGGTGAACAGGTTGAACGCTGGAAATTTGAGGAGGAATTAGACCGCCTGTTGGTTGAGGGCAAAAAGCCCTGCGTCGCCGAGTCATTGCTTTTGGGTGTGACCAAGGCATCGCTGTCCACGGAAAGTTTTATCTCTGCCGCCTCATTCCAGGAAACCACCAAGGTGCTGACCAATGCCGCCATGGCCGGTCGGGTCGACGGCTTGTCTGGCCTGAAGGAAAACGTCATCATGGGGCGGCTGATTTCCGCCGGTACCGGCATCAAAGGCAATGCCTGAGGATGGTGGTGGGAACCGGGGATTTATGGCTTGACAGTCAGACGACCGGAAGGTATATAGCCAATCTTTGCTTTAATATGGGGCGTACGCTTTAACGAATGCGCGTTTTTGGTGAAACGCCGGAGGATCAACGGAAAGATGCCAACGATTAATCAGCTTGTCCGTCATGGACGAGAGAAGCTTGCCAAAAAAACCAATACCCCGGCCTTGAAAGGTTCGCCGCAAAAGCGTGGCGTTTGCGTGCGTGTCTTCACGACAACGCCGAAAAAACCGAACTCGGCTTTGCGTAAAGTGGCCAGGGTACGCCTGACCAACGGGATGGAAGTCACTTCCTATATCCCCGGTATTGGCCACAATCTTCAGGAACACTCCGTGGTCTTGATCCGTGGCGGCAGGGTGAAAGACCTGCCGGGCGTTCGTTATCATATCGTGCGCGGCACACTGGACAGCCTGGGGGTTGCCGCCAGGCGTCAGGGCCGTTCCAAATATGGCGCCAAACGTCCCAAATAAACAGGGAAGTGAGGGAAGAGGAATAGTATGTCGAGGAAAAAGATCAGCGCCCGCAACCCGATTGACCCGGATCCGCGGTTTAACAGTGTCCTGGTGAGTAAATTTACCAATGGCCTGATGGAAAGAGGCAAAAAGAGTCTTGCCCTGCGTATTTTCTACGATGCCATGGATGTCGTCGCCAACAAGATGCCGGGCGAGGATACGCTGTTGGTGTTTGAAGAGGCAATGGAAAAGGTTCGTCCGCGCGTCGAAGTGAAATCGCGGCGTGTCGGCGGCGCCACCTATCAGGTGCCGGTCGAAGTTCGGCAGAGCCGCCGCAACGCTTTGGCGATCCGCTGGATCATTTCCTATGCCCAGGCCAGGTCGGGGCATTCCATGTCGGAAAAACTGGCCGCTGAGATTCTAGACGCCTACAACAACCGTGGCGCCGCGGTCAAAAAGAAGGATGATACCCACAGGATGGCGGAGGCCAACAAGGCATTTGCGCATTATCGCTGGTAACAGTGGCAAATGGCCTGGTCCGCACTTTGTGGAGAAGATGATGTCTGATTTGGATGCGCTGAAGGATGTCCGGAACATTGGCATCATGGCCCACATCGACGCGGGTAAAACAACCACCACCGAGCGCATCCTGTTTTATACGGGCCGTTCCCATAAGCTGGGCGAAGTCCATGAAGGCACCGCCGTTATGGACTGGATGGAGCAGGAGCAGGAGCGGGGAATAACGATAACATCGGCGGCTACTACCTGCCAGTGGGGTGGCAAAAAGATAAATATAATCGACACTCCGGGGCATGTTGATTTCACCATTGAAGTCGAACGTTGCCTGCGGGTGTTGGACGGGGTAGTAGCCGTGCTTTGCGCGGTGGCCGGGGTCGAGCCGCAGACGGAAACGGTTTGGCGGCAGGCCGATAAATACAAAATTCCCCGCGTTGTTTTTATAAACAAGATGGACCGCGTTGGGGCCGATCACGAGCGTTGCCTCGGCGCGATGGTTGACAAATTGAATGCTAATCCTGTGCTGCTTCAATTGCCACTTGGCAAAGAAAGCGAGTTTTACGGGGTGATAGACCTGGTTGAAGAAAAGATGCTGACCTTTGCCGAGGCATCGCTGGGCCAGGTGGTCGAGGTGGGTGAAATTCCCGCCCCGTACAGGGAAATATCAGCGGCCGCACGTTCACAGCTCCTCGAGAAATTGGCCGATTTCGATGAAGAGCTTATGGAAAGTTATCTGGCGGAAAGTCAGGTAACCGCCAATACACTCAGAAAGGTTGTGCGCAAGCTAACGCTTGCCCGGGAAATCGTCCCGGTTCTTGTCGGCAGCGCCTTCAAGAATAAGGGGATTCAGCCGCTTCTGGACGCTGTTGTTGAGTATTTGCCGTCGCCCTTGGATGTTCCGCCGGTTGAGGGCGTTGACGCCAGTGGCCAGGTGCGGATACGGAAAACTGATCCGAAGGAAAAACTGAGTGGATTGGTTTTTAAGATTGCTAGCGACAGTTTTGTTGATACCCTCGCCTATCTGCGCGTCTATTCAGGGACCCTGGCGGTTGGCGGCAAGGTTTACAACCAGGCGAAGCGGAAGCAGGAACGAGTGACCAAGCTGTTGCGGATGCACGCTAACAAACGTGAGGAGTTAGAGCGGGTTGCGGCGGGGGATATAGTCGCGGTGGTTGGCCTGAAATCCTCCACCACCGGCGATACACTCTGTGAAATGGGGGATTCTTTCCAGCTTCAGGGAATGGATTTCCCAGAACCGGTTGTGTCGGTGGCTATTGAACCAAATACCAAGGCCGATGAAAAAAAACTGGCCGATACATTGGCTAAGATCGCTCTCGAAGATCCGTCGTTTCGGATACAAGAGAGCGCCGATACCGGGCAGGTGCTGATTTCCGGTATGGGTGAATTGCATCTGGAAATAGTTGTTGATCGCCTGCTCAACGAGTTTAAAGTCGGGGCCAAAGTCGGACGCCCGCAGGTTGCCTACAAGGAAACGATCGCCAGAGAATGCAGTGGCGATGGGATTTTTGACCAGAACGTCGGCAACAAAAAGCAGTTCGGCCATGTGCTCGTTAATGTTCGCCCCTTACCGAGGGGAGCGGGAGTGCGTTTTGTCAACTCGGTTAATGAAGGGATGATCCCGCCGTCTTTTATCGCGGTGATTGAAAAGGGCGTGCGTGGCAGCGCCGATGCTGGCCCGCTGATTGGTTATCCTTTGACCGATGTGGAAATTGATTTGGTTGGCGGCTCGTATTCTGAGACTGAATCAACGGATATGGCTTTTGGCGTAGCGTCGGCTATGGCCTTGCAAAAGGCGGTACGCCAGGGAGAGCCGGTACTGCTCGAACCGTTGATGGAGATGGTGGTTGTCACTCCCGATGAATATCTCGGTGATGTTTTGGCGGATCTGAACGCCAAGGGTGTGAAGATTTTGTCGGTTGAAAATGAAGGCCATTTGCAGAACGTCAAAGTGCATATTCCGTTGGTGGAAACCTTTGGCTATGCGACCGCGCTAAGGTCAGCGACCCAGGGCCGGGCCGGGTTTTCGATGAAATTTGTTGAGTATGACGGCGTGCCGAAAACGCGTGCTGATGCCGTTATCCGAAAAATACGTGGAATTTGAAAAAGAAGGTGCCAGATGTCGAAGGAGAAATTTGAACGGAAGAAGCCCCATGTTAACGTTGGGACGATTGGCCACATTGATCATGGCAAGACGACGCTGACAGCGGCGATCACGCGGGTACTGTCGACGAAAGG
>JAIRRG010000059.1 GCA_031256095.1 Desulfobulbaceae bacterium | reverse complement strand
CCTTTCGTCGACAGTACCCGCGTGATCGCCGCTGTCAGCGTCGTCTTGCCATGATCAATGTGGCCAATCGTCCCAACGTTAACATGGGGCTTCTTCCGTTCAAATTTCTCCTTCGACATGTTAGATTGCCTCCTTAGGCCATTGAATGTTTGTGACCGACCAACGCTTTGCTTCCATGTGGAGCCCACGACCGGAGTCGAACCGGTGACCTCATCCTTACCAAGGATGCGCTCTACCATCTGAGCTACGTGGGCGGCCACCCCAACGCTCTGGAGCGGGAAACGAGGCTCGAACTCGCGGCCCTCAGCTTGGAAGGCTGATGCTCTACCAATTGAGCTATTCCCGCATACAACCCGCACGCCAAGGGATATGTGGTGGAGGGGGGAGGATTCGAACCTCCGAAGGCTTCGCCGGCAGATTTACAGTCTGATCCCTTTGGCCGCTCGGGAACCCCTCCGAAACAACGATTGCGCAACGCCTCTGACTGGAGCTGGCGATGGGACTTGAACCCGCAACCTGCTGATTACAAATCAGCTGCTCTGCCAATTGAGCTACGCCAGCGTACAGCAATTTGTTAGCATACTCGCAAGCATTGAGATGCGCAAGTTGTTTTTGCATCCGTTCATGCGCTCAACAGCGTCCGCCTCCTCCCACACTAGGCCGCATTGACGATCCCAATCACTGGACAAAGCTGCTGTTGCGGTAGCGCTCAAAGCACATGGCAAGCGTCCGGTAGACAATATGCGCAAATTTAGTGTACGGCATATACAAGAACAGCATCATGACCGATATAAGGTGCACATAATACACCACATAGCCAAGACCAGGCATGCCGCCCCAGCGCAGAAGTTCCGCCAAGAGACCGGTGATACCGACCGCCGCCACTTCCCAGATCAAAAACCAGTCGTAAAAGGTATTGCTGGCACGGCCCTCGGCTTCCATCTTCCGGCGGTTTTGCCATAGAACCCAAATACCGTACAGCATGGCGATGGCGGCAACGTTGGCAATCAGTTTAATCGGGTCCCAAAACCACAGCGGCCCATGCAGCGACGGCCAAATCAATCCGAGAATATCATTTTTAATCAGTGACCAGCAGGTGGCGAGAAACAGACCGATGAAGGCAAGAACCAAAGGCAGATGGCCAGATACCCGGTCGCTGTTGGTCTTGCATTCTTTGAAACGTTTGTGCTGCAAGGTTTCCCAGATCGACGGCCACAAAAAGCGGCTGATAAATTGAAACACCGACGGACGATAAGTGGCGTTGATCTTGGCATCGGCGGCCATGGCCTTCCACATCCGCGTCACGCCCATCCACGAGGAAATAATGGCGATGAGCGCCGAGACGCCCATGATGAGCGCGATGAAAGCGATATTTTTACCGTACCAGTAAAAATTCCAACTCCCAAAGAAGTGTTGATAGCCGTGTTCGGCGAATTGTTCATGATTGGGAATGTGCAGGCCGGACACACCGATAAGGGCCGAGAACAGCCACATAATCAAAATTACCACCGCCGGCAGGCCGATGAGAACCGGCAGGTTTTTCGCGCTCGTGGTCAATTTCGCCAAACCTTGCGGCCAAGCAAACTGTTGATAGGCATAGGCGCGGATCGCCCCCAGGGTTTCACCTGGTTTGGCGCCGCGCGGACATTTTTCCGTGCAGTCGCCGCACTGATGGCACAAAAATACATCCGGGTCGGTGACAAGTTTGTCCTTAAGCCCCCAAGAAGCCCAAATCATTTCCTTGCGGGGAAATGGTTTCTTGTCGGTGGACAAGGGGCAAGCAACAGAGCAAGTGGCGCACTGAAAGCACTTTTTCAGTGTATCGCCACCGGCGGTTTTCAACTGACGAATAAATTCGAGATCGGGCTGAACGTTCATGTCTTTCTCCTGTTTGATTCACCCAACACGCCAACGCACGACATAATCGGTATGCGCCGGACACGTTTCGACGGCGCGTCCGGCGCGGGGAAGTGCATCAGAAGCCCTTGAACGGGTTGGGTCCCATGCCGACGATTTCATCAACAAATTCGTTGATAATGGCCGGGATCTTATCGAAATCGGTGATCGCCACCTGCCTGGTCGCACAACGCTCCGACTCAAGGCCAAGGGTGGACAAGGTATCACCAATATTCTCCATCCGTTTGCTGGCAATTTCCGATCCTTTGACGAAGTGGCATTGGTAGTTGTCGCCGTAGGTGCAGCCAAGCAACATGGCGCCATCCATGCCCGCCGACAGCGCATCACGGATCCAGGCCATGTTCACCGAACCCAGACAACGCACCGGCACGAAACGCACCATATGACTCAGGCCATTGCGCCGCATTCCCGACATATCAAGCGCCGGATAGGCATCGTTTTCACAGACAAAGACAACGATCCGCAGCCGCTCTTCATCATCCTCCGGCACCTCGATCGACTTGATCATCGAACCGATCAGGTCAATGTTGTAATCCTTAAAACCGACGATGCGTTCGGGGCAGGCGCCCATACAGGTGCCGCAACGGCGGCAACGGGTTGGATTGGGCAGCGGCGTGCCGCGTTCGTCGTCGTCGAGGGCGCCGAACGGACATTCCTCGGTGCAGCGTTTGCACTGGGTGCAGCGCTGGAAGAAGAAATCCGGATAGGTGGTGTCGCCGGAACGCGGGTGCACCGCAACGCCGCGCTCAGTGGACTCAAGGCACTGGATGGCCTTGAGCGCCGCGCCGGTGGCGTCGTCAATGGTTTCTTCCATCGTTTCAGCCTTACGCACACCGCCGCAGGTATAGATACCGGTGCGCCGCGTTTCATAGGGGAAACAGATGAAGTGCGAATCGGCGTAGCCGTCAAATAGATCGAGATCAAGGAAGGCCGGCCCCTGACGATAAGCCAGATTGATGCTGTGCTCATGCAAGGTCATTGGCTCCATGCCGGCGGCCAAAACCACCATATCGACTTCAAGCACCAGCTCTTCGCCGAGCAGGGTGTCTTCAGCGATCACTTTTACCTTATCGCCGCTCTCCTCAACCTTGGTAACCGCGGCTTTGGTCATGAACACGCCGTCATTCTGCTGCACCGATTTGTAAAACAATTCCATGTGGCCCGGCGTGCGCATATGCTGATAAAGGATATACGCCTGACCATCGGCATTGTCCTCACAGACATACTGCGCCTGCTTCAAGGCGACCATCGACGTGACCGAGTTGCAATAAGGAAAATCGTCGTCATTATCCTTGCCGCCGGGGCTTTGGATAAAGGCCACTTTCGCCGGCACCTTGCCCTCTTTGGCAATCTTTTCAAACTCGTTGTTGGTGACAACCTTGGCGATACGGCCATGGCCGAGATGTTCATACTGATCGACATTGGCCGGTTTCCAACCGGTGGCCAAAACCACGGAACCAACAATCACGGCATTGGCATCGACAGCGGTATAGGGCTGCAATCCGGCATTGGGATCCGGCTTCTCGCCTTTGGTGATCAAATCCTGCTCGTCAACGCCAACTTTGACCGGGGCATCCCATTCGCTGGCGCTGCCAGCGTTCTTGAACGAGACACGAAACGCCCCCGGCGCCCCGGCAATACGGGCGACTTCAGTGGCGGTTTTAATCTGGATGTTGGCTTTGCCTTGGACTTCGGCCAGCATCGCCGCCACAGGATTATCTTCGAGGCCAGTCCACGGATATTGGCTGGCAAAGGATTTGCGCCAGTTAACCGCCTTACCGCCAAGCTGGTTTTCTTTTTCGACGAGAATGACCTGATAACCACAGGCCGCCGCTTCCTTGGCGGCGGTCAAACCAGCGATGCCACCCCCCATGACCATGATGGTCTTGCTCATATTTTCGAGCTTATAGGGTTCGGGCAACTCGGTTTTCTGGGCACGGGTACAGGCCATACGCATGTAATCGGCGGCGGTCTCATTCAAAAACGCCTTTGCCTCCTGATGCGGCTCTTTGCCCTCTTCCGGTTTCATTTCCGCCCAAACGACCTGCTCGCGCAGGTTGGCGCGGACGGTGATCGTCTGCGGGCCGAAATTGAACTCCTTGGTCATGACCCGCTGCGAGCAAGCGCCAATGACCACGGTATTGACCCCGCCTTCGACATCGGCGGCGATCATTTTCCGGCCTTCCTCGCCGCAAAGAAAGCTGTGCTTCTTGCCGTCCATGGACATTTCGCTGCCGACCATGGACACAAGCCCATCCACATCAAGCGCATCTCCAATGCCACAGCCCGAACAAATATATGCGCAATATTTTTTATCCATTGCAACTACCTCCTGGAAACCTGAAGAGCCTTGAGCGCGGCGGCGGTTGACGACTGGGCGCAGGTGACGACATCGGCAGCCTTTTTGGCGCATCCGGCGGCGTAATATCCCTTATCGGCCTCGGAAAGCAAAAAGCCGTTGGCATCCTGGCGCACGGCCACAGACATCGGCTCCAGAGCGGCGCGTGGCTGCATACCGGTGGCAAGAACGGCCATATCCACCCTCTGCGATATTTTCTCCATGGTCACAGCATTTTCGGCGACCAGGGTGACGCCGCCGTCCACCTCGAGAATCACATCGGCAACTTTGCCTTTGATGAACTTGGCCTTGGGGTCAGCCATCCGTTCGGCGCGGAACTTCTCGTATTTTCCAGGCGTCCGCAGATCGATATAAAATACATAAATCTCGGCGTCCGGATACTGCTCACGGACGTAGCTCATCTGTTTGAAGGTGGCCATGCAGCAGATATGCGAGCAGTACTCGAGATGATTTTCATCCCGCGACCCCGCGCACTGGACGAAGCCAATCGAAGTGATCGGCTTGTTGTCGCCAGGCCGCAGAATTTTGCCATCAGTCGGGCCGCTGGGCGAGGCTAGACGCTCCATCATCATGTTGGTGACGATGGCTGGCGATTGACCAAACTTCAGGTTATCCATTTTGTGGGCGTCGTAAGGCGTCCAACCCGTGGCCCAGACGATGGAAGTGACCTTGACGGTTAGCGTTTCCGGTTTCATCTCCAGGTCAATGGCGCCATATTTGCAAGCGCTGCTGATGGCGCTTGCACCGGCGGCCGACAGTTTTTCCTTATTGATGACATACCGACGTGGGTAGGCCATCGGATGCGGCAAATAAATGGCTTTCGCCTTATCCAAGCCGAAGTTGAACTCATTTACCATCTCGTCAGGACAAGCCGCCGTGCAATCGCCGCAGGCCGTGCAATTGCTGTTGACATAGCGCGGCGCGACACTCAGAGTGACTTCATAATTACCGGGAGCGCCGGTCACCGCCTGAACGGTGGCCATGGTATAGGTGCGTATCCGCCGGTTATCGCGAATACGACGGAAATTGATTTCCAAACCACAGCTCGGCGGACACAATTTTGGAAAATATTTGTTCATTTGTGCGACCCGCCCACCGAGGGACGGGCCTTTTTCGATCAGAAATACATCATTCCCCACCTCAGCGGCTTCCAGGGCAGCGGTCAATCCGCTGATCCCGCCGCCTACGACCAGTACCGCACCCGTGGCGCCATGCTCGTCAGCCATGTTTTCCTCCATTATTCGTTGTCCCATCCCGTGCCTCTACCCCTGGCGAGCAAGCAACGCTGCCAGCCAGCCATGCGCGACATATCAGTTTCCTCAGTCCACCGCAAGGGGGATTAAATCCGGAAAAGACAAAGATGCTTTCTTGATAAAAAAATCTCCAGGGACAAACTGCCGCCCCTGGAGATTTTTTACTTCAACTCACCGGTCAGGCCGGATTACAGCCAAGGATCGGTCGAAAAGACATTGACGCACTCAACTTTTTCACACTTCCATTCCTTCGACTCCGGGTTGAAGGTCGAGTTGACGAAGCACTTCCAGTTGGCCTCATCAACGCCCGGGAAATCGGAGCGATAGTAGAAGCCCGGATAACGAGATTCTTTCCGGAACTCGATATGGCGAATGTGGGCCTCAACACACCAGATACGGTGATAGTTCTCCCAGCAGCGGAGCAACTCATGCAGGTCGCCGGCCGCCATCTTGTCGGCATCTTCGCGGAGCAGACGGAGCAGGTCAAGGCAGATGTTGAGCAGTTTGCCAGAAGTCATGTAGTAGGTGGCAACGCCGCCGCCGTATTCGTCGGT